>CAYZLH010000178.1:0-6121 GCA_964478795.1 uncultured Bdellovibrionales bacterium
ACCATCGAATCGCTCTAAAATAACCCTGCACCAACCATAAACCATCATCCATAATAGCGCTTTTTGAGTTTTAAAATCTGACATTAAGAAAAAATACCCAAAAGAGATGTATAAAAACGTAAGTGCCCAAGAGGTAAATCGATACACCCTAGAATTAAAACTAAGCTTTTCTAAATTGCTGAAATTTTTCTTCAAAAGTCCATAAAAGTAGACGATGGAGAGTCCAAATGCGTGCCAGGCCGAGAACACAAGATACGAAATGTTCGCGCCTTGCCAGAGCGCCAAGGCTAAAAACACAGAAAAGATACCAATAATAATTTTTATGTGGAAATGAATCCAACGTATATTGTGAAGAGCAACTACGGTTGGCAGAAAGATGTATTGTCGTAGAAGCTGAAAAAAAGTTATGTGCCACCGGAGCCAATGTTCCTGTAGGTTTTTCGATCCAACAGGGGAACGAAAGTTGACCGGGAGATAATATCCGTTAATGGCTGCAAATCCCCTGGAAATATCTGTAATTCCCGAAAATGAAAAATAAAACATCAAATAAAATGCGCTACAAGCAATTAGTAATGGGTTAAACTGGAATGAATTTGCGAAATATTGATAGTAATTTCCGTAAACGACGTTAAGCATGCTGGAAACGATAAAGATTCGAAATGACCCTAGAACCATTAACGTGATTCCCCTAGCGGCTCGATATCTACTAATTTTTTTGGACTTTACTTGCGCGGAATAGAAAGATTCGGGTGTAATTAAGGGGCCCGAAGTAAGTGCGGGCATGAAGAAAATATAATTCAAGAAATCTTGGTATGATCGGAATTTGGCAACGCTAATAGATTCTATAGAAAATAAAAAAAGTCGAATCAGAATAAAGCTCTCACAAATTAGAACCAGTGAGTGTGTGGCATAAAATATATAGAATACGAACGTAAAAATAATGAGGCATGTGGTTTCAAACTGTCTCGTGTGGAGCGCCTTGTTCAAAAAATAGTATATTGATGATAGAATAAATATGGCTGGGCACCGTAGGTTCAAGTCATGATACCATTTGGGAATTTGTAATACATTGTCCTCCATGATCATTCCAAGTCCAAGGTAGATTAGGACAAAGCCCAAAACATTCAGTAACGTAAAAACTGCTTTCTGCAGTTTTGGTCTAAGGAAATTTTGAAAATAGATATTGAAAGAACAGTAGATAGTTCCAAAGAGAAGTAGGGAATACAGGAATATCTGTTGTTTCATAGTTTTTTGTAAATGTATGGATTCGAAAAAATATAAACAGATAGGTCGAGAGTGATAAATAGCCCGACGATGGATACTGCTACTAAGAGTAAGAGAAATTTTTTAATTTTGACTCCTATTCTGCAATCTAAAAATTACGAAAAACTATTCGTTACGATGTGCTGAATTAGAGAATGAGCAGACTCTTTGTTGAGATCATGCTTCAGAAAATTGATGCGCGCGCCAGTCACGTTTTCTAGCTCAAGCAAAAATGAAACTGAACTTACGCTATCAAACTGAGCGAGAAGTGGTAAATGTAAGTTCAATTTAGGAAACTTATCCACGATCTTTCTTGTGAGTACTTGTTCTCTAGATTCTTCCATTTGTTAATATGTTAGGCAGAATGCTGTGATTTCCGCAAGCAATGCCCCGCGTTAACCGCTGTGGTATCAATTGTTTTTGATCCTAATTGTAAAGTCTGGTTCGGCGGCTTGAGGGGCGATCCTAATTGATTCCCGCTCTAATGATTTGACCGTTTTTACACAACCTCAATCCAGGTATGCATGCCGCCCATATCATGAGCTGAATGATCACCGTGGTTGGGGCCTCCGGGAAACGGATTGCGATGCATATCATTCATTGTGTGATGCATGAAATGGCAATGCAGTAGCCACTTGCCTGGGCGACCAGCCGTGAATTCCAAGCACCGAGCTTCGGCACTAGAGATGTCGGTGGTGTTGGCTAAGATTTGTTGCTGACGAGGCAGGAATCCTGCGCCGTATTCAGAAATTCTAAAGCTATGCCCGTGCAAGTGAATGGGGTGGGTAAGCATGGAAAGATTGGCCACCCGGATGCGAACTCGTTCTCCCGATTTGGCCTGCATGGGCACGATGTCGGGGGCGGGTCTACCGTTCATCGTAAAATAATTGAACTCCGTCATTTCCATAATATCGGGAATGGGACTCGATGGATGGATCATCCAAGTTTGCAGAAAGTAGGCAAAGTCACGGTCCACAATTTGATCTGGGGTAGGATTTCGGGGATGAATGATTAAAAATCCCGCCATTCCCAGACCGACTTGTTTCGCGCCCATAAAGTGGGGATGGTAAAAATAGGTGCCGTGTTGCTCAAGGGTAAATTCATAGGTGAACGATCCACCGGGCGGAATTGGCTTTTGGGAAATTCCGGTGACTCCATCCATTTCAATGGGCACATGTAAGCCATGCCAGTGCACGGAAGTAGCTTCGGGGAGTTGATTCTCCACGATGATCCGGACGCGATCGCCCTCCACAGCTTCAATGGTGGGGCCAATGATCGATCCATTGTATCCCCAGCCATGAATGGGCCGGCGGCGCATGCCGTGAGGATCGCTCATGTCTTGAAATTGAATTACTACCTGTTGGGCCACAAGTTTGAAAACTTTGACATTGCCATCCATTTCATAGGGCAATTTTGCAATTCCTGGAGTGGTCACGGGAGTAAACAAAGCATTGGTGTTTGGCATTTCCGCAGCAAAAACTTCTTGAGTGTCTTTTAATACGGTGACGGCTCCCCGAAACGAAGCAGCTATTATCGGCAATGAAGCAAAACCTAAGCCCGAAAGAAACGATCTTCTCGAGAGGGGAAGTTTCATAAAAATTCCTTTCGCTGGAAGTTTCTAAAAATAAAGTTAGGAACATTTGTGCCCAAGACTGGCAATGGCGGCCAAAAGAGATCGGCGTTACCATCCTCGCGCATTATTCCGCTACCAACGCTTTCCGCTTCGTCATGTTGAATCCACCAACCAAAACGCCCCGTTAGCAGATCGAAAGATCCACCCATGATCGGCTTGATTGGCGAGCTCCCCACGATCGTCTGATAGGATCCGGTGAATGGAATGGAATCCCCCGAGAATTCTAAGGGCTCCATGGCAGGAGAAAAACGGATCCACTGGGTGGAATTAGCCACAGTGGCCTGAAATTCACCCACAATGGAGGGAACAATTTTCGCAGGTTGTGGCAAGGGTTGTAATTCGCCCTTGATCAACTGGAAAGTTCCAATCTTGCCGAAATTCTTGCTGAGCCAGACGCCAGAGATAAATCCTTTTCGCCAGTTGGTAACGGCAAAGGAATATTCCGCCTCGGGCCCCGCCAACATAAATCCGGGGCGAAGATAAAAGGAACGAGCGGCAAACCTTTGCACTAAAGGCGCACCGGAAAAGTCACGCGCAAAAAAGATCGAAGCGGTGGCGGAGATCCACAATTGGTTGGGATTGTGGGGGTTCTCAGAGGTGGAAAAAGGAATTACATCTAGCTTCAGGGGCAAATACGTATTGTTGGATTCATTGTGTAAGTATCCGGAAAATGTGGCATCAAGTGCCTCGCGTAAATTCGTATTTAACGGAGGGGCGGGCTCAGGCAGAGCTTCCCGCTGCTCTTTGGTGCTTTCCAGATGAAAACCACGGGGAAAAAAGCGGCTCGGTAAAATTTCTCGGGGCTTGCGAAACTGACAGTTTAGCGTTTCTTGAAATGCACGGATTTGGCAACTTAACTGCTCACCGATCTGTCTACATCGTTCCGTGCCTTGGTTGCTTTCGAAATTTAGCTGCCCGGAATAGATATTAAACGTTCCTTGGTGAAAGTGTTGTCGAGAACACCAACGATCTTTTTGCGAACCGCAGAGGGAGTCATTCTTCGCGATTAGGCGACCAAAAATCCGATAGTGGCGGTCTAGCCCGCGACTGGAAGATTCTTTTGTGGACTGGCGAACGGTTTGAACTTGCAGGGCCGCCTCTTTTCCATTGCATTGGCCTTCATATTGTCCTTCAAGAGTGGGCTGAAAATTTTCAGTGGAAGTAGCGATGTTTCCGGCAGGTTGAAAGTCATCCCCTGGTTCGTCACTTTCCTCTAATAGCTCAATAGTTCCGCGAATAGCTGCGGAACGAACAAAAACAGAGCCGGAAATTTTTGTTCGACCGCTTTGGGCGGTGATCCGAGTGTTCATGACAAAATCATTACCGTCTTCGCTGAAAGTTAATTCTCCGCCATCAAAATCATACTTAAGATCGTGATAGGTTTCCGCTAGGTATTCGTGGGAGTTATAACCACCAAGTGAAATTCGTAATGAGGCATTCAAGCGGGGAAACTCTTTATAACTATCAGGGGCTTCGCCAAAAAAGTCAGCCACTACAGCTAGGCGCTTGTTGGCATCAAAGGAGATCCAGCCAAGGTAACGTCCTTGTTTTAATTCAGCGCCGTGAGCGCCAAAAGAAAATAGAGCCAATGCTAAGATAAGAATGTTCATAATTAGTAGCGCTCCATAACCCTCATTAGCTCCTGAATTTTTTCCGCGGAACGGTTGGGGTTTTTTTCCAAAAATGCATCGCGCACGCAATGCTCTACGTGTGATTGTAAAATAGTGAGTTCAACTTTTTTTAAGGCTGCGGCAGCGGCGCGAGTTTGCATTAAAATATCGGTGCAATAGCGTTGCTCAGTAATCATTTTCTGAATTCCCTCGATTTGCCCAATAATCCGGTTCAGCGAATTCAAATTCTTACGATGATCGGCATGGGAATGAGTGTGGGCTAATGGAGCAACTTTCTTTTTAGTCATGGCGGCGGAGTATTCCAAAGATGGGTTCAGTTGTCTAGTCCTAGATTGCCTTGATTATTCGGTCACAAGCGGGTGGGCACACCCTTTTGCCCACATACCCTGACGGGGTATGTCATACCCCGATGGGGTATTTTGTCTGAGACTGCGTTTTTGTTTTGAGTGTAGAGGCAAATTTCGTTAAGTATGGAGCCAAACTTAGTTTTTGAAAGGAACAATTCTCATGAAAAAATTTATTTTAGGTACGGCTCTTAGCTTGTTCGTAGCGGCTCCGGCGTTTGCTGATTTCTCCATCGACGAGATGAAGACCCTTGCCGGTTTGGCAGTTGATGAATTTGCGCGCGAAAATGCTGATCATGCGCAGCATCTTTCTGGTTGGAAAATTTGGAAGTCGGGCGAGGGCGCCAAAGTAAAGATTTATGTGAACCATGGTGGGATGAACATGGAATTTAATTTTGACTGTCATAAGCATGGCGATGGAAGATTGCAGTGCCATGCTCAAGAGTAAGAATTAACGTTGTCAATTTCAGGTCGCTTTTACAAATAAAGTAGGGCGACTATTTCTTGAATCTTAGCGAGGTCATTATGAACGTTTTCCTTCTTTCATTTTTGGTGTTCATTGCTCCGCTTTCAACCTTGGCGGCGAAAGCGGGCAAAGATCAAGCGAAGCCCACAAACGTAGTCGTCTACAAAAGCCCAACCTGTGGCTGCTGTTTGAAATGGGAAGAGCACCTAAGGTCTGCCGGGTTCAAGGTGGAATCGAAAGCGATCTCAACCATGGATCAAAAGAAGCAGGAGCTTGGAGTTCCCCAGAAATTGCAATCTTGCCATACGGCCGTTGTGGATGGCTATGTGATTGAAGGGCACGTTCCCGCGGCCTCGATAAAGAAGTTGTTGCAGTCGAAGGCCAAGGTTAAGGGCTTGTCTGTGCCCGGTATGCCAATGGGATCGCCCGGTATGGAAGGTCCTCGGGTGGAAAAATATAACGTGATCAGCTTCACTGGTGACGGTAAAGAATCTGTCTTTGATCGCTACTAAAATTTTCCATAAAGTTTGATTGGGAGAAGAATATTTTCTCCCAATCAATATTGAAATAATTTCTATTTTATTTCCAGGCAGCCAAGAAAAAAGTTCTAAAAACTTTTTCATCTTTGTCAGAAATTTATTCGCAGTATAAGAAAAAAGTTTTTCTAAAAGCCCCCAAAATCACAGGATTTTTTACTGCGCAAAAATTCCGCAGGGCTCAAGGGTTGACAAAAATTTAGATGAATTTATCTATTCATTAACACAAAGTCAAATAAATGCATTAC
>CAYZLH010000179.1:0-2027 GCA_964478795.1 uncultured Bdellovibrionales bacterium
CGCCATATGCGTTAACTTAAAGGCTTTGATCTCGCTGGTTTTCTGCAGGTGAGGGCCTTGGCACATATCCGTGAATTCACCTTCAGAATAGATTCCTACCTGCTGCAGATTTAGATCTTTAATCAGTTCTAGTTTGAACTTTTGCCCTCTATCGCCAAAGAATCGAATCGCCTCTTCCCGCGACAAGACTTTCCGTTCAAACGGGCGACCCTCTTTAATGATCTTTTTCATTTCCGCTTCGATCTTGGGCAGAATTTCTTCGGTGACCGGCTCGGGAAATTTTACGTCGTAATAAAAGCCATTATCAATGTCGGGGCCAACGCCGAATTCGCAGCCAGGAAAAAGTCGAGTGATGGCATGAGCCATCACGTGAGAACAAGAGTGTCTCATCGTCTGTAAGGGGGATAGTTTGGGCGTTTCTAAGAGTTCTGCTAGTTCTTTTTCCATCCAAAGATTCTAGCACTTTTTCTTTTACACTGCACTAGAGGAGAGACGATACAAGCTGGCGCAGGCTGGATGGGGCAGGGGATAAAAAGGACAGGTCACATCTTTTCGCGCAATTAATTCCAAGGGGAAGGCCTTTCTGGCTTCATCAAATTCCTCTTCCTCCCATTTGCCTTGGTGCACCACGAGTGCAATGCCGTCTTTTTGCAGGTTCATGACGAGCGATTCCGCCCAGCGAGAAGCGTCTCCCAAATCGGAGGGTAGGCCCCAGGCTAGGGCCGGATGAGCGGAAACAAAGGGGTAAAAGGCAAAAATAACTTGGCTGGGCTCTAAGCATTGGAAAAAGTTTCCTTGTCGGTAGGAGTCCGTGGGTGCGCCGCCCGGCAAAGATAAGTAATAGTGCGCAAGATCGGCTCGCGAGTGCAGATTGGCGAGGATTGGGTAGGGGTCAATTTCGATTCCGCTAAATTTCGCTATTCGCCCCCAGCGTTTAAAATACGCGCGCAGTCCTGGCAGACGCGAAAAATCCTGACAGCCAGGTTCTAAGATCGAAAGTGGACCAGAAGGAAGGAAACGATGAATCTCCATTTGGTCGAGAATCCACAGGGTCGCTAGATTTTTTTTATAGGTAGCAGGACGCAATTTCCGCCGGAGATGGGCCAAGCCAAATTTCGCCTCCACCGCTCGCTCCAACTCGCCCAGGGTATTTAGAGCATCACCTGTTTCTTGGTAGCCCTTGCGGCGGAAAGCGAGGGAATTTCGCATCAGAAAGAATAGGCGGTTCCGTTTAGAATAGAGTGTTTCCATGGATTTTCGCTTTTGCTTCCTCTATCCTGAAATCCTCAAGACAAATGAAGACTACCCTCCATGAAACTATCTTGAACCTCTCTTTCGAGAGAGGCAAAAGAAAAGCGTATGCCCTGCAAAAGGAAAGTGGTGGCTATCGCGAAATTACCTGGGAGGACTACGGAAATCTGGTGTTACGACTGAGCGCTTTTCTCAAAAGAGAAGGCTTGGGCCCCGGAGATCGCCTACTACTACTTTCCGAAAACGCCCCGGAGTGGACTGCGCTAACAATGGCGGCCTTCAACCTTGGGGCCACGGTGGTGCCAGTGGCCGCCATCGGAAGTTTTCTGGAAATAAAGAACACCATTCTCGATGCCAAGCCCAAAGTTTCCATCATTTCGACCCGAGTGGCAGCTTCGCGCCAGGTGCAAGAGTTTTTACAGTCCGAAGCGCATAAATTCTTTCTGTGGGATTTGCAGCAAGATCATCCCGTGGATAATTGGCTAGCGGGTATCTCCAAAGATGAAATCCGCTCCTTCCCGGCGGAGCAGCTGGCGCTTTTGATCTATACGAGCGGAACTACCGGACAACCCAAGGCGGTGCCAATTTCCCACCAAAATATTTTATTCGATGCCGAGGCCGTGTTGAAAGTGGTGAAGGTGGACGCGGGTGAGCGACTGGTGGGTGTGCTTCCGCTATCGCATCTTTTTGAGTTCACTGGTGGATTTATCACACCTGCGCTCACGGGAGCCTCGGTTACGTATGTGAAGAGTTTAAAGGCCGAGGATTTACTTCAA
>CAYZLH010000179.1:2037-6114 GCA_964478795.1 uncultured Bdellovibrionales bacterium
GCCTTTCCTCACCATCACGCGCAACCGCGTTAGCTGCGCGGGCCACGATCTTGATTGGTGTGCCGCTCTTGTTTGAAATCATTGGCCGTAATCTCAAAGCCAAATTAGAAGATGCCCCATTTCCATTGAGTGCCTTTTTTCGCCAGGGGTTTCAGATTACAAAAAATAATCCCGGCTTAGGTAAGGTATTTTTCTTTCCCGTGCACAAAGCACTGGGCGGTCACTTGAAGTTTTTCATGGCTGGAGGTTCCAGGCTACAGCCGCAAACCTTTGAGTTTTTTCGCTCGTTGGGAATTCCGATTCTGCAAGGCTATGGTTTAACGGAAACCTCTCCAGTACTGACTGTTACCACCTTGACCAACGCGGCTCCCGATCATGTGGGCCAAGCCCTGCCTGGAGTAGACGTGGGAATTTTTAATGACTCTGGCGCAGAAATGAAACTCGGCGAAGAGGGAGAAATTTGGGCCCGGGGGAAAAATGTGTTTCGGGGTTATCTAAATCCTGAACATACCAAAGGAGTCTTTTTCCAAGATTGGTTTCGCACCGGCGACTTGGGGACAAAAGATGCAAAGGGCCTAATCCGCATCACTGGCCGCAAAAAAGATATTATCGTTACCGCCGCCGGGAAAAATGTGTATCCCGAGGAGATTGAATCCGAGGTAATGGCCAGCGGAAAATTTTTGGAGGCTTGTGTTTTTGGTCTACAGGATGCCTCGGGCCACGAAAAAATCGCCTTGGTTTTGGTTCCAGATCGCACCAAATTTCCGGGCTTGGGTTTTGCGGAGATTCAAAAAGAATCAGCGCAATTGGCCTCGGCTATTTGTCGCGGATTGGCCGAGTATAAATGGCCGCAAAAGATTGAAGTCCTTTTTGATGAACTTCCGAAAACGTCCACGCGGAAAATCAAAAAACACGAAGTTCGGAAGCTAATTTCCCAACAGAAAGAGACGAAAGTTGGCGTGGTCGCTGGTCAGGGACTAGATCTCGCCAAGCCGTTGGAAGCCACCATTGCCCAGTCTGCCCAGGAAATCACCCAGATCGATCCCGCCACGTTACGATTACAAGATTCCCTGACGAAGGATCTCGGTTTAGATAGCCTAACTTTTGTGGAGCTGATCAGCTCGGTAGAGAAAAAGTTTCAGGTAAAAATTGAAGGAATTGATTTTGCCTCAATTTTAACGGTGCAAGATTTGATCTCGGCTTTGGAGTTTGCGGCGAAGCCGGCGCGCCCGAAGCGGTTTTGGGAAAAAGTCTTTTTTACGGAATTTTCGCCCTTTGAAAATACGCGATTAAGTTGGCGCCTGGCCCGCACGATCGTAAATCTTTTTTTGCGCCAGTGGATTCGCGCCAAGCATGAACTGCGAGTGGAGGGTTTGGAGAATCTTCAGGACAATGCCGCCTATGTGTTCACTCCCAATCACGCCAGTCATTTCGATTTACTTTCTATCGCCTCGTCGCTACCACCACGGAAGATTCACACCACCTTTGCGGTGGCCGCCAAAGACTATTTCTTTAATGCCACCTGGAAGGCGCTGGCCGCACGAATCTTTGTCAATGCAATCCCTTTTGATCGGAAGGGCCGGGTAAATGAAAGCATGGAAAAGTGTCGCCAGGCCCTATTGCAAGGTGGAAGTTTGGTAATCTTTCCTGAGGGAACTCGTTCCCCCAGTGGCAAGTTGCAGGATTTTAAGCCGGGCGTGGCCCAGCTCTTGGCGGCGCAGAAGAATATCTATGCCGTCCCAGTTTATATTGACGGCGCTCATCAAATTATGCCAAAAGGTTCAAAGTTTCCGGGTCAGGGAAAGTTAAGGATTCGGTACGGCAAGCCCATCTCGTTTTCAGAATACAGCGCCGAAGGCGATAATTATCGCAAGATCGCGGAGATTCTACGCACTGAAGTGCAAAACCTGGGTCGGTCTTAAATTTCAAAGAGGTTTTGTGTCTAAGTTTTTTGCCACCTGTGCCCGCGGTTTAGAAGAAGTTTTAGGTCGCGAATTGCAATCCATCGGATGCACCAATTTTACGTTGGCGGCTGGTGGAGTGCAATTTGAGGGGGATCAGACACTTCTCTACAAATCTCATCTGTGGCTACGCACGGCGAATCGTATTTTACTCCAGCTGCGCTCGTTTCCTTGTCGTAGTCCTGACGACCTTTATGAAAATTTGCAGAAGTTTAAATGGGAAACTTTTTTTTCTGGCGAGCAAACCTTCGCCATCGATTGCACAATTAGTGGTCGAAATAGTCCTGACTTAAATCATTCGCACTACGCTCGCTTAAAAGCCAAAGATGCTTTGGTGGATCGTTTGCGCGAAAAGACGGGGAAACGTCCCGATGTAAATTTAGAAGATCCAGACATTCGCGTGATTCTCTATATCCGGGATGGCAACTGCACCTTAAATTTAGATGCCAGCGGTAGTTCGTTACATGAACGGGGTTATCGGTCGGACTTTGCCGATGCGCCACTGAAGGAAACGCTGGCTGCGGGTATTCTTCTGCTGATGGATTGGCAGGGTGACCGTCCGTTGCTCGATCCGATGTGTGGATCGGGAACTTTATTGGCCGAGGGCGCAATGATCGCCGCTAATATTGCTCCGGGGCTTTTGCGGGAACGTTTTCTTTTTATGAATTGGCCCGATTTTTTTGAACCGCGCTGGCAGCAACTCGTGGCCGAAGCGCGGAGTGCGCAAAAACCGCTGGCCCCCAAAATGTTTTTTGGCCGCGATCGATCGAAAGACGCCCTCAAACAAACGCAGTTCGCTTTTCGCAAGATTGGACTCGGCGATGCCGTGGATCTGCAGCAGCAGGACTTCCTTTCTTTTACGCCGCCCGAGGTGAGCACACCCGGGATTCTGGTGGTAAATCCACCCTATGGTGAACGGTTGGGCGATGTGGAGGAGCTCAAGCCACTGTATAAACATCTTGGTGATAGTTTTAAGCAAAAACTAAAAGGTTGGAACGCCGGTGTATTCACGGGCAGTTCAGAGTTGGCCAAATGCGTGGGCTTGAAGACCAAGCGACGGATTCCCTTGTGGAATGGGGCCATTGAATGTCGATTGCTTACGTACGAGATGTATTAGCGAGCTTCCGGCACTCGAGATACACCAGCGTGGCTAAAATCTGGGCGTATCCCAAGAGAAAAACGTTGATAACCGGCACGAATAACAAAAAGTTTATTCCCAAACCTAAAATAAAATTCGAAATGGAATTTTGAAAAAAGCGCCGAATTCGATTTGCCGGGTCGGCCTCTTCTCGAGTGTATATATTCGAAAGAAATCCATAGGCAGTAACCCAGGCAGTAGAAAGTAACGTTAGCCAACCGAAAAATGGAATCAGCGAGATGAGAAAAATAAAAAGCCCAGCCACGGCCAAGAAAAGCGAATAGCGAACTTCGCGAAACAATCGTCCCCAATGAAAGGGAGCGGCGGGAATTTCCACTTTACCGAGCACAACCTTTTGGCATTCGTCGATCAGGAAATCCTCTACGAGTAGCAAAGACAAATTTCCAAAAATCAGCCAGGTACCTAAAAAGGCCAGCATCATCGCCGGAATGCTGATCCAAAGGGAGGCCGTCTGTAACGTGAGCTCCCAAAGTAGGAACACAACGAAAGACGATAGCGCAAAGGTAAAGAATCCGGGGAAAAAGCCATAGAGTACCATTTTCACCGAGGAAAATAGAATGCCTAGCGCCCGGAAGGGGAAAAATATCATATCAGTGCTTCCAGAAGTTTACGAAGGGCTTGGCGCTCACGAACGTCTTTGGTCGCTTGAATTTCTCCTTGGAGAGCCTCGCGAATTTTTAGCAGGGACGCGGATTTAGAAGCGTAGGGGTACTTCGCTAAAGACTGGATAGACTTCGTACGCAACTCTAGCCGATTTCGCCAATCGCCCGTGGCCGTTACAGCAAATTGCTCCAACTTCTGAATCATCGCCAGTTCTAGATCTAGAATACTGCCGTTGCGGGGGTGAAAGCTTAATGGCGCATCTTTGGAATAGTTAATGGCGCCCGCAACTCGTGTGCGAACTTTTAAAAGATTTCTTTGCTGAATGGACTGCCATTTCGCATCGAAGCCTTTAAA
>CAYZLH010000180.1:0-6109 GCA_964478795.1 uncultured Bdellovibrionales bacterium
TGTGGCTTATATTCCGAGCCACGGAGTGATTGGTCTCTCGAAAATCAATCGAATTGCCGACTATTTTTCTCGTCGCCCCCAGGTGCAAGAGCGTCTTACCACCCAGATCGCCGACTGTTTGAGCCATGTCTTAAAGACGCAAGACGTGGCCGTCTATATTCAAGCCAAGCACTATTGTGTAATTTCTCGGGGCGTGGAGGATATCAACTCCGAGACCATCACCAGTGACCTGCGCGGGGTGTTCAAAACGAATCAAGCCACGCGCAAAGAGTTCTTAGAGAGCTGTCACTAAAATCACTGGCTCTGGCACATTTTGATTGGCGTTGGGCCGTCTTTATCTAAATTCGACCGTAAAACGTAGCCGCGTCCGTCACGAGTTAGGTCTACTTGATACTGAACGGTTGCACCCTCGGATTGCAGCGTAAGTTTCTTCTCCATAAAGGGCGTGAATTTCTCCACGATCACCCAGTGATCAGGCAACGAAATGGAAAATGAAAAACTCGAGCCCAGATCTCGTTTAATACAGGCCACCGTAGCTTTTACTTCAGTGCCGGCACCTAAGATATTGGTCGATTCACCAAATTTTTCCAGCACAGGGCGGAAGGAAATTTTGGTCTGGAGTTCAGGCGAAAGTCGTTTCGCCATTTCCCGATAAAATTCGGTTTCCACGGCATTATCTAGCTGTGCAACGATTTGTTTCTTTTTCTGATCCCAACGATCGGATTCTTGTCGACAAAAAGAGGGAGCTTGGCCAAAAAAATCGTCGTCCAAACAGGCAAAGTTGGAGCCCAGGTTTAGATTTTCCAAACTTTCTGACATCTCAGTATAGGGAGTGCGCGCTGCTCTTTCGCGGAGAAAATCATGGTCCACGAAGGCGAAGATTACGCCGCGAAT
The DNA here is from genome assembly GCA_964478795.1 of uncultured Bdellovibrionales bacterium. Lineage (GTDB taxonomy): Bacteria > Bdellovibrionota > UBA1018 > CAIPTA01 > CAIPTA01 > JAKFYM01. The sequence continues at coordinate 895 of CAYZLH010000180.1, forward strand.
TTTTCCGTCTTGCGCTTGAATCGGGCCACCGGAGTTTCCGGGGATAACTTTACAATTCACGAATAAACTTACCAAGGCGTACGGATCAAAAAACCGCTCCACCACGCTAGTGTCGTATTTGGCTTGGCAGTTGGAGGTGCCCAATGCGCCCGACATCTTCCCTTTTTGGTGAATTGGATTTACTCGGTGCAATTTAATGGTTTCTTGATTCTGAAATCCATCGCGCGAGTAGTTGAATTTTGGACGAGCACTGCTCTGTTTCATTTTTAGTACAGCGTAGTCCGGAGATTTGGTGCTTCCTGGATCGATGGAAACGGCCAAAACTTGATCACATTCCAGCACACTTTCGTAGCGAGCGTCGGGAACGAAGTGTAGCCAAATTCGTTTATTGCAGCTGGCGCCCACTTTTTTCAAATCATCGGGCACGCAGTGACTGTTGGTAACCACAATATTATCGCCGATTAGGGAAGCGGAACATTGTCCGGCATTCTTGTCACCATAGGCGATCCCGAGCAATCCCACAGAAGGAGAGCACTCTTTGCCTTCTTCACAATGAACGGAAGCATTTTTTGCTAAGATTTGACCGGTTTTTAGGTCTTCCACTGGAATTTTGTAGACGGCACCTTCAGTAGGCGAAGGTGCGCTTGATTCTTCTCGCTCATCGGCGCAGCCAATTAACAGGGCCGCGAGGGCTAAAACAATGAGGGATTGCGGAAATGGACTCAACTTCATAACAACCTGCCTTTCCAGCAGAAAACCGGTGGCCATCTTACTTTAATAGATTCTTTTAATCAAGTATTATTATACAAATAAGATCAAATAGTTAGCTGACCTTCTCGAGAAGGCGAAGAGGCCCATAGGGGGTTATTACATTAGTTCGCGAAACTGGCGATATCTTCCTTAGAATCTACGCCTTTGCACTTTATATCGCGCTGAATCCGGCGCATAAGCCCAGAGAGCACCTTGCCAGGGCCAATCTCATAGGCCTCGGTCACTTCTAGGCCCGGCAACTTATTCATGCTTTGCTCCCATTTCACTGACCCACAAATCTGGGCAATCAGACGGGGTACAATTCCATCGGAATCGCGATGAATCTCGGCATCCACGTTGGCCAAATAGGGAAATAACAAGTCTTTCACGGTGGCCGCCTCGAGCAGCGGACGCATATTTTCTTCGGCCTTTTTCATCAAGCTCGAATGGAAGGGCGCAGATACGGGAAGGTTCACCGCTTTTCCCACACCATAAACAGGGTCGGATCCGGCCAGGCGAATGGCTTCTTCCACGGCCTCCTTATGACCAGAGACTACAATCTGACCTCCACCATTAAAGTTGGCCATTTCGCAGCTTTTACCAGTGGCTCGTGATGCCGCCTCACAAAGTGATTTTACCCCAGTTTCAGCGCCACCCACCATCGCCGCCATGGCGCCCGTGCCCACAGGCACCGCTTCCTGCATAAATTGGCCACGCTTATTCACCAAGCGTACCGCATCGAAAAATGCCAAGGAACCGGCGGCCACAAGAGCTGAATACTCCCCAAGAGAGTGCCCAGCCACATAATTTGGGCGCAAGGAAGTTTCCGCACTCAATACTCGGTAGGCGGCCACCGAATGGGTGAGGATCGCCGGTTGGGTGGTGGAAGTAAGCTTTAGGTCACTTTCCGGTCCATCAAAACAAATCTTACGCAGATCAAACTTCAAAGCATCATTGGCTTCTTCGAAGGTCTGCTTGGCGAGCGGAAAGTTTTCCACCAAAGATTTTCCCATTCCAACGAATTGCGAACCTTGACCAGGGAATAAAAAAATCTTTTTCATCTACGCCTTCCTATTATCCAGCAAGTAATCTACACACTTCGTAAGTTTCTCCAAATCTCCCTTTGAAATATTGGGGAAGAGGGAAATACGAATCTGGTTTTCGCCTAAATTTCGATAAGCATCGATATCTAGTACACCAAATTTTCTTAGATGTTTGGTGAGCTGATCGTAGGGAATTGCCTTATCAATATTGATCGTGCACACAGTTTTCGAGCGAGCGCTTTGCTCTTTTACGTAATGAGAAAGCTCCGAGCGGCGATCCACCCAATCATGTAAAAGTTTTTGTTTTTCATCCTGCTCGCGGGAAATAGCTTCAATTCCATCCTTCGCGATAAACCAATCAAGTTGTTTATCCAGTAAATATAAGGTGGTGAGCGAGGGAGTATTGTAAGTCTGGTTGGCTTCGCCATTTTTTAAGGCCTGCGTAAAATCCAACATGGCCGGAATGTAACGACCGGATTTTTTCACCCGCTCAATTTGGGCCACCGCTCGGGGCGAGAAAAAGCCGATCCACAAACCGCCTTCCGAACCAAAGGCTTTCTGCGGTGAAAAATAAAATAAATCTGTTTTGCTCAGATCCCAACGATAGGCTCCAGCAGCAGAGGTACCGTCTACAGCAAGCAGCGAATTTTTCACAATGGGCACATCGGCCATCATTGCGCCAGTGGAAGTTTCATTCCAAGTCACACAATGTAAATCACAATCAGAAAATTCCTGAAAGGCCGGCACTTCGCCATTGCCCGCTTTCACTTCGTGAGCTTGCACAAACTTTGCGTCTTTCGTGCTGGCATACCACTTCTGGCCAAATTCACCGCTATAGAAATGCGCGGCCTTCTTCTCGATCAAGGCAAAGGTACACATATCCCAAACGATCGATGCCGATCCGTTGCCGAGCGCAATTTTATAATCTTTGGGCACTTGCAAATAGGCACGCATTTTTTCAATCACTGCACCCACTTTATTTTTCACCGCCGCTTGGCGATGACTAGTGCCGAGATAGGCTTTGGCGTCTTTCGCTAAAGCCTCCACGAATTCGGTTCGGACTAATGAAGGGCCGCAACCGAAGCGACCATCCTGGGGAAGTAACTCTTTAGGAATTTGGATATGTTCAAACATATCACTGTTTTACCCCGCCAGTTTGGCTTGCGCAATCTTGCAGCGTGCCTTAGAGTTGGATCATGGAAAATTCAAATGAATGGATGGCAATCGTTTATCAATTTATCGATATCATTTTGCATTTAGATCGGTACCTGAATGAATGGATCCTGCTTTTTGGTCCATGGATTTACGTTATTTTGTTTGCCATCATTTTTGCGGAGACGGGATTGATTGTGTTTCCGTTCTTACCTGGTGATTCGTTACTATTTGCTTTGGGCGCACTCACCACCGGCGAAAACGCCGCACTCAGTTTACCCATCCTATGCGTGACTTTGATTGTCGCTGCCATCATCGGGGATGCCGTGAATTATACCATCGGCAAGCACGTGGGCATGCGTTTGTTTAGCAATCCAAATTCAAAAATCTTTCGCCGCGAACATTTAGAGCGCACCCAAAAGTTCTATGACAAGCATGGGGGAAAAACGATCGTGATCGCCCGTTTCGTGCCCATCATTCGCACCTTTGCGCCCTTCGTGGCCGGAATGGCGGGGATGCGCTATTCCAATTTTGCGACCTATAACGTAGTGGGGGCCCTGGTGTGGGTGCTATCCATCACCATTGCCGGACATATTTTTGGCAATCTGCCCATAGTGAAACAAAATTTTCATATCGTGGTAGTGGCCATCATCATTGTATCGGTCATCCCCATCGCTGTGGAGTGGTGGAAAATGCGGAAAGAAAAGTTGGCGAATTCTTAGCTGCTATCTTTTGCGGGGTTGCCTAAGTAAAAAACGACTATGGTAATGGTAGCAGTCGACTCAAATCTGCGCGAATTTCGTCGGAAAATTGTAGCTCATTTTTCAAACTAACTTCCATATTCATCGGATCCTCGACCTGATTTCCCTGTGTGCGGAATTTTTTTAGCTTACTGCTAATGGGCTCTAACTTTTTTTTATCCCCTTTTAGATAACCATTCAGATAGGCCAATTCCAGGGCCCTAAGACTAATTACCCTGGGCAGCAAAAACGACTTTCTCGCCTGTTGATTCAATACAAAACGGTGCACGCTCTTACCCACTATTTGTCGGTCCTGGCGCGACCAAGAAAACTGCATCATACCCTCGAGGATAGTCAAAGTTAGGCTTGAATTGCAGTCTTGGGCACGTTCTAGCAATTTTATCTTTTGCTGGGCACCTGAAACATCTGCGGAATTAGGTGATTCCGCCCAAGCTGAATAGTAGCGATGGGTATTTTCGGGCACCAAGGAAAAGGTGCCCAAAAACTCTGCCACTTCTTTGGCCATTTCGATATCCTTGGGAACCCAATTTTCGCCCGGTCGATAACCCCAGCTCTGCGATTTCTGCAACAAAGCTTCACATTCCAATGGAATCATTCCGGGGGCTCCGAGATCCGCTTCCGGAGAAATCAAATCCACCGGGGTTTGGGGTACTAACCCATCGGAAGTAGCAGCACAGCCAACAAGGAGAAGCGAAAGCCAAAGCTTACGCATGCTTCTCCCGGGCCGGAGGAGGGGTATTTTCCTTCGTAACACGACGATTTTCCATGAACATCACCATGGGGTTGGCCACGAAAATGGTGGAGAAAACGGAGATCGTAAATCCGACCAACATCGCCAAAGCGAAATCACCCAAAACCGGTCCACCCAATAACCACATACTGACCACCACGAAGTTCGTGCAGATCACGGTCAAGAAGGTTCGGCCCAAATTGAGGTTAATCGATTTATTCACGATGTCATACATGGAGGATTTGCCACCTGTTTTGGAATAATCCCGGATTCGATCATAAATCACAATGGTATCGTTACAGGAGTAACCGGCGATGGTTAACAAAGCCGCTACGGTCGAAAGGTTGAATTCCTTTCCGAGTAGAATCCAAATTCCAAGAGTGGAAATCACGTCAAACAAAAGCGCTCGTACAATCCCTGGCGCAAAACGAAAGTCGAAACGGAAGGTGATGTAGATCAAGATTCCAATGGCGGCGGCCAATACTGAGACGATGGCCGAAAAGCGTAACTCTTCTCCCGCCTGCGGACCCACCACATCTACCTTTTGAATTTGGAAGTCACCTTGTTTTAATTGCCCCTGCAGAATTCTTTCTACTTGTTCACCAACGTTAGTAGTCTGCTCGCCTTTTACCTGAGATTTGATCAAAAACTCCTGGCGCTGACTATCTTCAATGCGAATAACGGAAGCTTCCGGTAAGCCGCCAGCCGCCAGCACATCGCGAAGCTTTCCTGTATCCCATTCTTTTGGCACTTCCCAGTCATAGGCGGCAGTTCCAGTA
>CAYZLH010000181.1:0-6108 GCA_964478795.1 uncultured Bdellovibrionales bacterium
TATTGAATCTTTTGCCTAAGGCAATCCCCTAAAGGCTGCCGCAACGACCGGCATTGGCTGGGCCCCAGCAGAACTCCCGCAATAGGGGCTCCTTAAGCACGGTCTTACAGCACGGACAAGCGCTTGATTTTTTCCGTCAGCTTTTTGATCTCCATGGTTTTTTCCAGGTAGACGGGAATTTCATGCTCGCGATAGGAAGCTAAGGAGTTTTGAAACTCTTCGCGCTCGGTACCCGACATTAAGATAAAGGGAATCACGGTGCGATTCTCAAGCAAATGATCCCACAGATCCAAGCCCGTGCGAAAACCGAGCAGGGCCTGATCAGCGACTACTAGATCAAAAGGAATTTTGGCCTGAAACTTCTGCAGGGCCTCATCCACACTAGAAACCGCCAGTACGGCGATATTGGGATCGATCCGTTTTAAGGATCGCTCGATGATCAGTTGCCAAAGGGGGTCATCTTCCACGATGAGAACCTTGCGAGAAAAAGCGAGCGATAGATCACTGAGGTCTAATAAATAAACATCATTCATAGACTTCCTCCTGCTGGGCTATTTCTGCCCATGGTTCATCATGACAAACCCCGGTGGCCGCAATGTGGTGCGCGTATTGCATTTTTGCAACACTGCAGGCGCTTGATATTACAGCATATTATTGATTTCCTTGGATTAATGAAGCGGGCTAAGAATTCCGATAGTTAGATTTCCAGTTCGAAAAGTTCGATCCCTTTAGATCGACTAATTCATTTACCTATCCTACCTTTATCTTTTTCTCATCCTCAATAAATAAGAAAGTTCCAAACTTTTGAGTTTCCAGCTGTTGTTCTTCTATATTCTTTTTTCGATCTACAAAACTATTCAAGCTTATGAGTTTCTTTTCAAAATAGGATTCTGCCCGATAATTCACATATTCGTGAATATCTTGCACACCATTCAATACCGCATAAATAGTTTTAGGAGCAATCTGAAGAATTTTCCGATGAGCCAACGCCAAGGCATCTCTCTTGGTTTTTCTATATCTCGCTACCACGACAGCGGTATCCGCTACCGATGTAACAATCGCAGCATCTACTACGAACAGCGCTGGAGGAGAATCGATGATTACATAATCATATTTGGTCTTTAAAAATTTAATGAGTGTAGAGAATTTCTCTCCACTCAGCAACTCAGTAGGGTTTCTGTCCATTGTGCCAGCAGGTAGAACATCTAAAAAGGGAACCATATCTTTTATAATAACTTCGGAGAGAGTTTTCTTCATTTCCAGCAAACTGGTGAGACCCTCTTCATTTCGAAAGCCAAAGTACTGTTGAATAGAGGGATTTCTTATATCGGCATCTATCACAATTGTTCTCTTTTGCATTTGCGCAAAGCACACTGCTAGATTTGCGCTCACAAAAGATTTTCCATCGGCCCTATCGGAACTTGTAATAGATATTACTTTGGCCGAATTAATATCATTATCCAGGATATTTTTAAGCTGGGCGCGCAGAAATTTAAAACTCATACTTTCAGCAGAATCTGGTTCACGGGCACAAACCAATAAGTCAGTATTGTGTGAACCCTGCACTCGATTTTTCTCTTTCCTAGTTGTTACAAATGGAATATTTCCCAAGCTGATGAGCTCAGCCGCCTCTAAATCAGCCCGATGTTTTACAGTAAAGTTCATCAACTCAATTCCCAGAGTAATTACACCACCCATAAAGAATCCAAGCATCAAAGCAAATATCAATCTTAAAATTAGTGCCGGCGGCTTTGTGGCGGAAGCCTGCGTACTTTTTTGACTCAATCTGACAGGATTTTTAAGACCAGCCTTTTGAATTTCTATCTCTTGCTGTCGCTTTTTTAAGAGAGTGTACAACTCATAATGAAGAGCTACAGATCGCTCTAAACTTTGCAGCTTTTGCTCTCTACCCGGAAGCTTAGACATCGTCGCCTGCAATTCATCCCTTGCAGTCACTACTTCTCTTAACTTCATAGAAGTTTGTTTAATACTATTTTTGAGGTAAATAATTTTATCGTTTATTTCCTTGGCACTTAAATTGTTGGTGTTAATCGAACCCAGGCTTCCCTCAAGATTTAAACGCAACTTTTCTTTACTTTCGGAAAGATCCTTATTTACCTCTGTCAACATTGATTCATTCTCTTTTAAGCCCATAGCTCTAAGAGAAGCCTGTTGCTTTCTTAAGGTTTCAATTCTTCCTCGAACCGCATTTGAATCGTCGGCTGAAACGCTTGGATCTGGAGCTAGAATTTCTTCATCTTTTTGCGCGATCTTCTTTTGATAGTAATCTACTAATCTTTCGTTTTCTCGGATTCGAATTTTAAGCTCATCCAAATCGGAATCAAGCTTACCTAAACGGTCGATAGATTGCCTACTGCCATCTTCTGCAGAAACAATGTTATACTTTTGCTTATAATTCACTAATTCCATTTCACTTGTATTGAGTTTTTCCGTAGTTTCTTTTAATCGCTCTTGCACGAAAGCTTGTACTTCATTAATTTCATGGCGATTTCGTAACATCACTTCGGTGATAAACGTTACCGCAACGGAGTTTGCCACCACAACGGATGTTTCCGCATCTGGAGATGCTACTAAAACCTGAATCGTTCGAGTGCCATCATTCTGAATATTAATCATACCGCCTAGAATTCCAGAAATATCTTCCAAAGGTAGAGTGGTGATATTTATCTTTGATTTCTCTACAACCTCTTTAGAAGTAAAAAATCGAACAACTGCGTTCGTAGGAAGATCGCGATAAAACTTCAATTTCTTTTCGCCACTTAATTGTTTGTATTTTACATCTTGCGCAACAGTGAGCAAAAATTCAGAGGATTTTATATAGGCCAAATATTTTTCCAATAGGTCTTCATTTCCATTAAACGCTACAGCTCCATCCAAGACAATTCTTGCACCAGTATTAGATCCTGCTTCATCATCTTGAACATCCACCCGAGATTCAGCAACGAAGGAGGGAGAAAACGATAAATGAGAAAAGAGAATTGCCAGTATGGCCAAAGTAAAAGTTACGTAAAAATATCGACGATAAATCTTGAGAATAAATAGAACTTCAGAGAGCGACATCGGCTCTCTTTTCACAGAATTATTATTTTGCAGTTCGTTTTTCATATCTATTCAACCCTGAAATCTGCCACTACGGCCATATTAGAATCGATGCGATTTACGGATCGCTCGATGATCAGTTGCCGAAGAAGGTCATCTTCCACTATTAGCACCTTGCGGGAAAGCGCTAGCGGTGGATCGCTGAGGTTTAATAAATAAACTTCATTCATAGACTGCCTCCTGCCAGATATTCTGCTGCCCATGCTACATCTTGACAAACCCCGGTGGCCGCAATGTGTTGCGCGTATTGCATTATTGCAACAATGCAAGTACCTGATATTACTGTATATTATTTCTTTCCTGGGATTAATGAAGCGGGCTAGGAATTCCGATACGTAAGAATGAAGCGCATTCTGGTGGTGGAAGACAATTCCGAAGTGCAGATCATTCTGAAGCATATTCTGGCCAAAGACTATGCCCTCCAGTTTGCCAACACCCTCGCGGAGGCCAGGCAGTTTCTGCAAGACAACGAAGTGGATCTACTGCTTTTAGATATCATGTTACCCGATGGTGATGGTTTGCGCTTTTGCGCCGAAGTGAAATCCAGCAAGGGCAAAAAACTCCCGGTGCTCATTCTTTCAGCCCGCACGGGAATTGAAGATAAGGCTCTGGGATTTCAACTGGGCATCGATGATTTTATCACCAAACCTTTTGATCCCTTAGAAGTGAAAATTCGCGTTGACGCTCGAATCAAAAAAGAACTGGATGCCAAAGGCGAGGGCGACACCATTCGCATCGGCGACATCACAATTTATCTCGCAAAACATCGGGTGGAAATCGACCAACAAACGGAACCCGTAACTCTGACCGCCAAAGAGTTTGGTATTTTAGTGTACTTGGCCCAACAACCGGAAGTGGTAAAGACTCGGGCCCAAATTCTCGATGAGGTGTGGGGCAGTGGAGTGCACCTCACCGACCGCAGCGTGGATTCCCATATCTCGCGGCTGCGTAAGCGTTTGGAAAAAAGCTCCACCGAGATCGAATCCGTAAAAAACACTGGCTACCGAATTTCTCAGAAGAAGAAGCAGCAGAAGGCTGCTTAAGGTTATTCTCGGTAGTTGCCCTGCGCGCGTGAGACCACCCAAATACCCAAATGCCGTGATGCCAAGTCCCGTTATGCCAAGCTCCGTTATGCGGACGAAAAGTCACTTCATTGCGTACACCGCAGCATTTTCACCATTCACCTAAATTGAATTCATTTGTGGGCGCCTCAGCCCGTCGATCACAGTTAAAATCGCGAAACTATTCCAGTTTCAGCGGGAGTGTTTACCGTTTACAACGAATTTCTCCTGGGAAAACTCGCCAAAACGTACCCAGTACTGTCCCCAAAATCAGCTCGGGAAATTTGACGAACGCCGGGGTCTTGACTAGAGTAACCGCTCATTTATTGGGGAATTTTTGAGAAATCCGCGAGAATTTTTTGGGGAATTTTCGCGAGGTCAAAAGGAATTCTTGGGGAATAAAAGAGGGGGATACTATGTCACAGATGCCGAAAGACGCACGCGTTGTAATCGTTGGTGGTGGAATCATCGGTTGCTCAATTGCTTACCATCTGGCCCATGCGGGCTGGCGCGATGTGGTGCTTCTAGAGCGCGATCGCTTGACCTCCGGCACCACCTGGCACGCCGCCGGTTTGATGGTGACCTTCGGATCCACCTCGGAAACTTCCACCGAGCTCAGAAAATACTCGCGCGATCTCTATGCGCGCCTCGAGGCGGAGACAGGTCAAAACACTGGCCTTAAACAAATTGGATTTATCGAAGTGGCGGCTGACAAAGACCGTTTAGAAGAATACCGCCGCGTATCCGCGTTCAACCGATACTGCGGAGTGGATGTGCAGGAAATCTCGCCTTCGCAGGTGAAAGATCTTTTCCCGCTCGCAAAAGTTGACGACATTCTCGCCGGCTTTTACGTAAAAGACGATGGCGTGGTGAATCCCGTGGACGTAACCATGGCCCTCGCCAAAGGTGCCCGCATGCAGGGTGCCACGATTTTGGAAGAAACTCCTGCCCTCGGAATTTTAAAAAAGAACGGCCGTGTGACCGGCGTGCGCACCGCTAAGGGCGACATTCAAGCTGAATACGTGGTGAACTGTGCCGGAATGTGGACGCGCCAGTTTGGGGAAATGGCCGGAGTGAATATTCCGAACCAAGCGGCCGAGCACTATTACCTCATCACCGAAGACATCAAAGACCTTCCGCAAAATATGCCAGTCTTAGAAGATCCCGGATCCTACGGCTATTTCCGTCAGGAAGTGGGCGGACTCATGATCGGAATGTTCGAGCCCGTCTGCGCGCCTTGGATGATCAACGGCATTCCTAGCGATTTCTCCTTTGGGGAAATTCAACCCGACTGGGATCGCATGGGCCCTTATTTAGAAAAAGCCATGAACCGGATTCCGATTTCCATGACCGTGGGCTTGAAGAAATTGTTCTGCGGTCCGGAATCTTTTACGCCAGACTTGCGCCCCATCGTAGGTGAGGCGCCCGAGTTGAAAAATTATTTTGTGTGCGCCGGTCTCAACTCCATCGGCATTCTCACCGGTGGCGGCATGGGCCGCATGGTGGCCAACTGGATCATGACGGGCGATCCCGGAGCCGATATCACCGGTTTCAATATCGATCGTCTGCAAGTTTACCAATCCAACCCCGAGTATCGCAAAACGCGCACGGTGGAATCCTTGGGTATGGTGTACAAATGCCACTATCCCACGAAATCGCCCGAGACTGCGCGCGATGCCAAACGTTCGCCCTTTCATGATCGCCTAAAAGCCGCGGGCGCCTATTTCCGCGACGTGAGCGGGTGGGAGAGTGCCGATTGGTATGCGCCCAAGGGCGTTGAGGCAAAAGTAGATCAGCTTTCCTGGGGCCGACAGAATTGGTTTCCCTACTGGGAAGCGGAACACAAAGCCTGCCGTGAGAACGTAATCCTCATGGACATGAGCTTCATGTGCAAATTCCTGGTGCAAGGCAAAGAAGCCGGGGAAGT
>CAYZLH010000182.1:0-6069 GCA_964478795.1 uncultured Bdellovibrionales bacterium
AACTTATTCGGTCTGTCGTCAATCATTCGGCACAGGAGAATGGGGTGCCAATGGTGATTACTTTTCGGCCTCATCCACAGCTAGTTCTCCGACCGACTACTGGTCCGCATTTGATCAATACGTACGAAGAAAAAGCGGAATTAGTTGCTGGCTTAGGTGTGGAGATTTTTGTAGAGGAGCCCTTTAGTCGTGAATTCAGCAACACCTCTCCGAGTGAATTCGTACAATCCCTGAAAGAGAAGTTGGGCGTAAAAGTTCTTTATTTGGGTTACGATTTTGCCTTCGGCAAAGAGCGCGCCGGAAGTGTGGAAGTATTGCAGGCCTTGGGAAGGGAAAAAGGCGTGGAGATTCACGTTTTGCCGGCCACGACGCTTAACGGCGCGGCCGTTTCCAGCTCGCGTGTGCGGACCTCATTGCAATCAGGGGATATGGAAGATGTTGCCGGATTGTTGGGACGCCCTTTCTACTTACGTGGACTGGTTTGGCGGGGTGAGGGGAGAGGGCGGACTATTGGCGTACCCACTGCGAATCTGCGCACGGAAAATCGCGTGTATCCCAAAGTCGGTGTTTACGCCTCTAAGACTCTGTGGCGGGGGCAGTGGTACTTAAGCATTTCTAATATCGGCTATAATCCCACGTTTAAGGAAAACAGTAATGATCTTCCCCTAAAGGTAGAAACGCACTTGTTCGATTTTTCCCATGATATGTATGGTGATGAAATTCAGGTGAACTTTCTTCATTTCCTTAGAGAAGAGAAAAAATTTTCTAGCGTCAATTCGCTTTTGGAACAAATCCAAAAAGACTTTGCCGCCGCTCGAATTTTACTCAAATAAAGTACAATCCGCTCAAGGCAAAAAACTACGGGGAGAAAAGTCTAGCTCCTCACAAACAATCTCTTCACTGAGCAGGGCGTCGGATTGAAAGCGATAAGAGAGCCGTATCTGCGCTTGGCCCCAGAGAACTTGTACAAATGTCTCAACATCCGGCTGAGAGTTTAACCAGCTAGCGATTTGATCGAATTCGGGTCGATACTTTTGGATTACCGATTCTGTAGAATCCTGAGAGGTTCGACTTAAAACGGTTCTTCCAAGGAGTCCGTATCCACCGATCTGTAAAAACTGAATTACCTCGAGGTCTTTGTGTCGGTACGCAAAAAATTTCGTATTAAAATCGCCTTGATCATTCTTGGTTGAGGAACGGCAATATTGAATCGGTCTTGTGGGAGGGGCAATAAATTGAGCTCGCGGTGGCAACACTCCGCCAGAAAATAGGAAGGCCACGGCCTTTCTTGTTCGACGAGAATCTTGCTCCAAGCCCTGCTCGCGAAACTGCCAGTAGATGGCTTCATGAAGATAAAGCGCAGCTTTACTGGTATTGGGCAGCTTTGCCCAAACATCTGAATCGACATAAATTCGCCGACTATCGCGAAAGTTAATCGTCTGCACGATGTCGCAATCCTTGGGCACAATAAATTCTTTACTGTCCTCTGTAGGTTTTAAGCCCACGCCTGGCGGAAGAAATTTCATGTTTTTTACTATGAAATCAATTTTACCCGCGACGGTGTTCAGCGGGGTGCGGTTGCCGCCTTGGCTAAGGTCAACCTTTTGCGCCAACTGCTTGGCTAATTCGACGGGAGAGATGAGTTCGTTAAAAACGTTTTGAAAGCCAAATAGGGCCCGCCCCTCAAAAAGGTCAAATGCTTCGAAGCGTGTAAAATTTCGATCTGGCTCATGGCAAACTACAGATTGACCGCCATTTCCGATCGAAACTCCAGATCCACCGCCATTGTTGCCATTGGAATTGCTGTTGTTGCTGTTGTTGTTGCCCTGACTTCCAGAATGTTGACCCGCGGCCAAGGTGAAAGCTGGGGTGAATACCAGGAGTAGAATTAGAAGAATTTTCATTGAATCACCTCTTCTTTTCTTTTCGTGAGTCGAAAGAGTTGAGTGTTTAATTGGTAAACTTCTTCGGCAGCTCCGCCTTCGGCAAGGGCTACAAGTTTCTTATGACAATCTTGGAGAACTTTTTTTGCGGCTTCTAGTTTGCTCATTGAAATTGCCAGGGTAGTGGATTGAAAGTCTCGCTCTTCACGAACTTGTTCCTGGAGAGCTTCTTTGGCTCGCTCCATGAACTGTAAGTGACAATTCATTACGGCTACGGCGGGAATTTGTGGTTCTAAAATTTTGGATTGAAATGTCTTTTTCCACCGGCCATCTTTGCCAAGTTCCAGTAGGCCAAGCTGGTGCAGGCGATCGATGGCTGCACGAAAATTGCGTTTTTCCACTAGGTGACCGAGGCGAAGAAACAGCTTGTCTTCGTCGCCATCAACATCTGTTAGGGAAATTCCCTGCAAGATGGCCCAGTGGTACCACTCCGAAACTAAGGTGAATACCTCAAGGCTTAGAGGAGTTACGGGTTCCGTCTGTTTTGGGCGAAGATCGAGAAGAAGTTTTTTGTAGGCCGATTTTTCTACGTCGCTTTTGGAATTTTGCAACAGTACGGAATACTCAAAGTATCGTTTCGATTTGCCCTTGAGGCTCAAATTCACTGCGAGTTTGTTTGCTAGATCGAGCTTCAGTTTCCGCTCTTTTTTAAGAACATCGGCTAAATAAGACGGATTCTCATAGCCGATTTGCCGAGCCCATGCGCGCAGAGAAAAACGTGCATTGCGCGACTGGCGCTCCCGAAACTCGAAAATCAAATAGTCCACGGGATCTTCGAATGAAAAAACGTTGGGCTTTGGATCCATCCGGGGGATATAGCGCACATTATCGCATCGCGCCAATGATTTATTGGGCAAAATAAAAGGTCTTAGGAGCAATTACGCTCCTAAGACCCCAACAACAAAAACAACCCATGGAGTTTGAGACTACCTTGGATTAACCCCTCTCCCTGGCCACTTAACGTGGCTTCAAGAAATGAGACCTTGATCTAACGCGGACCCTTTACGCTTCGCAAGGTCGGAGGAGCGATTCTGCGTACATTCCAGACGCAGGCTGCGTACAGTGGGGGCGGGGCCCAGAGCATAGCCTAGGCGTCTTCTCGCCCAGGGGCTTGATTTTGGGCCTCCAAATCGGGTAAACCAAGGCACCTGATGCCTAGCGGCATTCGCGAGGATTCTATGCAGCTATTGGCTATTTTTAGCGTTTTAACCCTGATTTCGTATGCCGACCCGGCAGCGGCTCGGCGTCCCGACAGCCGGATGTTTTCCTGTGCTGATGCGACGGCAATCGTACAGCAAAATGGCGCCGTAATTTTTCAGTATGGCCAGAATCTCTACCATCGCGTGGTAGCCAATGAATCTTTTTGTCCGCGTATTGAACGGGCGCTGCCCCTGAGTTTGCCTACGTTAGACGAAGAGAGTTGTTTCGTTGGCTTCGTTTGCACGACCAGCGCCGGTCAATAAGTTGATTTGGATTCAACGAGATTTAAACGGCTGTGGCCGCGGTCTGAGCTAAGCAGAAAGGGTTTTCCAGTTCTTCTTCACTCTCAGGTACATAGATCGAAAAAGCGCCAGGTTGCTCTAAAAGTTCATGCACAAGTTTCGTCTGCAACTCGTGGCCGGCACGATGCAATTCAATTTCCGCCAAAATGGGATATCCGATTAGGGAGAAATCGCCAATTGCATCCAAAATTTTGTGACGAACGAACTCATTTTCGAACCGCAGTCCTTCGGGATTCAATGCGCTATTATCGTCGAGAACCACGGCGTTTTGCAGTGATCCACCGAGGGCTAAACCCATGGCTTGCATTCGCTCTACATCCTTCAAGAAGCCAAAGGTACGGCAAGGAGCGATCTCTTTAAAAAAGTTAGTTTGTGAATTGAACTCAAATACTTGCTTGCCAATCACAGGGTGAGGGAAGTCGATGGTATATTTGATTTTGAATTCGCGCGAAGGTTTCAAAATTGCCCATTTATCGCCCGAGCGAATTTCAATGGTCTTTTGGGCCACAAGAAAGCGCCGAGAGCTGCGCTGGGTTTTTACGCCAGACTTAAGAATGAGCTGGGCAAAAGGCGCGGCGCTGCCGTCTAGAATAGGCACTTCTTCGCCGTCAACTGCGCAAAGACAGTTATCAATGCCCAGGGCCCACAAGGCGCTCATCAAGTGCTCCACTGTGGAGACTTTAACTTCACCGGAGGAAAGGGTGGTGGCCAAAGTAGTGGAGTGCACATTGCGAACATTGGCGGGAATTTCCACGGATCCAGGAAGATCCGTTCGCACAAAGCGAATGCCCGAATTGGCCCGAGCAGGATGAAGGGTTAAGGTCACTCTTTTCCCAGAGTGTAGGCCGATGCCTGAAAGAGAAACTGCCTGTTTCAATGTTTTTTGATTCTTCATACTCACCCGGGATGACGCAAAGAATAGGCCAGAATACCCGACTAAACAATCTCGGCGAGAAAAAATATTAAATTCAATGATTTCAGGCGCTTATATTGAATTGCTCGCTGCGCTACCGGAATACCGGGAAAAGTGGACGTGCTAAGTTGGAGATAGCGCACAGGGAAACTGTGTTGTTTCTGATACAGTTTGTGGCTCACTCTGCGGATCGTCTCTTGGGCAAAATGATCGAGTCCGATCACGACGGAAAGCTAATCTTCCCGCAGACCACAGGTTGTATTGCCCCCGTGGTGGAGGGCAAAGTGATGGGCTTTTTTTGCAAAGCACAAAGGGCGAAGTAGGCAAAGGCCTGGGATTCCAGCGCCTGCGCGCTCCAACCTTCGTCTTCCATCGTCACAAATTTTACTGAAGGAAATTCCCGTTGTAGTAGCGAAACCAAAAATTTGTTTTGCGAGCCGCCGCCTGCCAGTATCACTTTTTTCAGTGGCAGTTTTTTCGCAAAAATCTCCCGGCGATAGGACTCAGCGATAAGATCCACTGTATATTGCGTGAGCGAACATAATAAATCAGCCGCGGAAATTTTAGGCACGGCTCGCATCAAGGCTTCCAAAATTCGTGGGCTAAACAATTCACGGCCGGTGCTCTTGGGTGCCGGTTTGCGCCGAAACTGTTCAATCGCCTCTTGGGATTCAAAAAATTTGGCCACTTCTTTCCGTACTACGCCTTCCTTTGCCCGTTCGCCATTGGCGTCAAAGCGAACTTTTCCATCACTCAATATCTGCATGGCACCGTCGATAAAACAGTTCGCCGGTCCTGTATCCAGTGCAAAGATTTGGGACTTGGGGCCGATATAGGTGTAGTTCGAGATTCCACCCAAATTGTGAACTGCCAATCCTTTGGTCGCTTCCTTGGCGAAGAGTCGGCGGTGATAAACCGGCAGTAAAGGGGCGCCTTCTCCACCATAGGCGGTATCGGCCACGCGAAAGTCACTCACTGTGGTGACTCCCGTTAAGGCCGCAATTTTGGCACCTTCGCCGATTTGCAATGTCTGTTTCTTCTCTGGGTCATGAAACACGGTTTGTCCATGGGCCCCGATCACCAGCAAGTCTTGACGCTTTTTAAGCAATTTCTTTTTGAGCGCAATTTGAATGGTGTTTTCGGCGGCGTCGGCAAAGGCTTTACCGATGGCGTAATGCAGATCAGTAAACCGAGCTAAAGACATTTCTGGAGTACGGATAATCGCTAAAATTTTCTCCTGCAGCGATTTTTCATAGGGGAATTGCACGTGTAACACCAAGGCATCGCCTTTTTCGCCAATTTTTACCAAGGAGGCATCAATGGCATCTACACTCGTGCCGCTCATCAGGCCTAGGGCAAATCCGGATTTTTTCATAAAAAATTCCATCCTTCTTCAATCAGCAAAGTCGTTCCTACTACCTTTAGCGCCACAGTTTTGCTGGCCGCTCGGTTGGCCACGCTGGCTGATTTCCCCAATTGTAGACGAACTTTTTGCATTTCCCACGCTAATCCTCGGCTCGTTACCGTGGCCACCGGCAATGGAAAAAGCGCGATTCGGCGCTGCTTTTTCCCCGTGATCTTTAGGGAAGAATTTTGCACGATACGAATGGTCTCGCTGTCGGAAAATATTCTGATTTTCAGGTGGGCAAAAGCCTTCAGTTGCAAAAGATTGTGTAGGCTGTGATCGAGTCGCTTGTCCAAGGCTTGGAAT
>CAYZLH010000183.1:0-5336 GCA_964478795.1 uncultured Bdellovibrionales bacterium
GCGGCAACGAAAAGAATCCCATGCTCACGCGAATTTACGGACTCTGCTACAACTCGCAGCAAGAGCTCGATGAATACTTAAAGATGATGGAAGAAGCGAAAAAGCGCGACCATCGGAAACTTGGCAAAGAACTAGATCTATTTAGCTTTCATCCAGAAGCGCCGGCCATGCCCTTTTTCCATGCCAAAGGTGCCACGGTTTACAATCAGCTGGCCAATCTGATGCGCAAACTTTACGTAAAATATGGCTACGAAGAGGTGATCACGCCCCAAGTGCTAAACGTGGATTTGTGGCACACCTCCGGTCACTATGAAAACTATAAGGAGAATATGTATTTCTCCAAGCAAGACGAAGTAGACGTGGCCGTGAAGCCCATGAACTGCCCTTGCCATATGTTGATTTTTTCTACCAAGCAGCACTCGTATAGAGAGTTGCCCATTCGGATGGCCGATTTTGGTCGCTTGCACCGCTATGAACGCTCGGGGGTAACGGCTGGCCTAACCAGGGTTCGCTCCTTTTGCCAGGTCGACGCCCATATTTTCGTGCGCGAAGACCAAATTGGCGATGAAGTGGCCAATGTGATTCGCATGATTCGTGAAGTGTATGAGGTGTTTGGCCTGTCGGATCCATTAGTCTATCTTTCCACGCGACCAGAGAAACGCTTGGGTAGCGACGATTTATGGGATCGCGCGGAAGCGGCACTAGAGGGCGCCATCAAGGTAAATAACCTCGACTACAAAATTAACGCCAACGACGGCGCATTTTACGGCCCCAAAATCGACTTCAACGTAAAAGATGCCATTGGCAGATACTTTCAATTGTCGACGATCCAGTTGGACTATCAACTGCCCAATCGCTTCAAGTTGGAATATGTGGCCGAGGATAACTCACGCAAACAGCCCGTGGTTATCCACCGCGCAGTATTGGGTTCGTTGGAGCGTTTTATGGGAATTCTCATCGAACACACGGCGGGCGCATTGCCGTTTTGGTGCGCGCCGATACAGGCTCGATTTGTGCCGATCAATGATAGCCACGTAGCATTTTGCAAGTCCGCAGCGGAGAAAATGAAGGCGCTAGGCTTGCGAGTCGATGTGGATGATTCCAATTCGTCCATGGGGGCCAAAACTCGGGAAGCGCAAATGCAAAAAATCCCGTTCATGTTGGCGGCTGGCGACCGAGAAATTCAAGCCAATGCCTTTAGTGTGCGGAAGTATGGCGAAAAAGCATCCACGAATTTTGGCGTGGACCAGTTGATCGAGCTCTTTGTGGGCCTAAGTGATCCGCTGAAAAAATCGTGACGCTCAAAATACTAACGATTCTAGTAGCGCTCCAACATATCGCCTTCGGTGTGTTGGAGATGTTCTTTTGGCATCGCCCCCTGGGCCGAAAGATCTTCCGCACAACCGAAGCTTTCTCCCTGCAATCGAAGGCGTTAGCGGCCAATCAGGGTTTGTATAATCTTTTCCTCGCGGCCGCGCTTTGCTGGTCGTTCGCCGTTGCTGATCCAAGCACCCAATGGCACTTTCGACTCTTTGGCTTTTCCGCCGTGGTAGTCGCGGGAATTTTTGGCGCGCTCACCGTGAATCGACGAATTCTCTGGATTCAGTGTCCAATCGCTGCCCTCGGCCTAGTTTTTTTGTTTCTTTCGTAAAGAACGCGAAATCCGATAAACGGATTCCATTTTCCGAGAGAAAAGCGGCACCTTACCTGGTTCGCCGTTCGACATCCCTTCTTAAAATGAGGTATCCTGAAAGGGATTGCTAACAGGCCCAAGAAGGGCTGGAGCCTTAATAGGAATGAGACAAGGCAAAATCATCTACGATCCCCTCTATGGATTTATCCGGCTCACCGAAACGGAAAACCGAATCATCCACTCTCCTTTTTACCAGCGTTTGCGCTGGATTAAGCAATTAGGATTTTCCAATTACATTTTTCCCGGCGCTGAGCACAACCGCTTCGCCCACGCCCTAGGCGTGATGCACGTTGCAGATCAAATCGTTCGGGCCATTGGCAAAGCCGTGTCTGATGACAAACTATTCGACCCGGCCGCCACCGATCCGGCTACCATCTTTCACAAGAGTATGCGCATTTCCGCCCTGCTGCACGATATTGGCACCTTTCCCTTCTCTCACACCTGCGAGGGCGCCTATATCAAACACGGCGATTCCTCCTATAAAGCCGCTGATCGTGGGAAGCCCTTGCCCAACAATCACGAACACCTGGGCGCCTACATTCTAAAAAATACCAACTACGAAAGTGGCATCACCAAGATCCTGGAAGACCACGGCATCGATACACAGGAAATCTCTCGATATGTGAAGGGCGCTAACTCCAATATTCTGGGTAATCAAATTCTGCATTCTGAAGTGGACTGCGACCGCATGGATTACCTGATGCGAGATGCCCACTATACAGGATTAAAATACGGTCAAATCGACAGAGAATTTATTCTCCATCACATGACCACCTTTGATACCGGCGGCGGCAAAGAAGGTTTGGCCATTAAAGATAACGCTCTTCACTCCGTGGAAGATTTTTTGATCGCTCGGTTTGGCTGGTATTCTCAAGTGATTCGCAATTCTGGCGGCGCCAAATTCGATTTGATCGCTGAAGTAATTACCAAACACTTTCTCGAGAAGAAGTTGATGCACCAGTTTCAGGATTTATTAGGAATGGTCGAAAAAGATCCTGATCGGTTCTATGGATTCAATGACGTGTATTTCATGGGCCTCGTGCATCACCATTATTTAGAAAAAACGATCAAAAATCCAAAGATTCACGAAATGATGAAGATGTTGCTCTTCCGGCAAAGCCCAGTGGAATTTCAGCTATATCCCTTCGAACACAAACTCGTTTCCCGCACCGAAGAGGGATTACGGGAACGAGAAGCCATCGTGCGAAGAATTCAGGAAACCGTGCACGAATTTGAAGAGTGCTTCAAAGCCCATGGCGATGGCACGGAGTGGTTACTCTATGACATTCCCGACAGTGATATTATTTTTTCCAAATCCATGCAGGATATCGTGCGCAAACGAACCAGCGATAACGTGCTCCAAGAACGCGACCCAGTGAAAATCATGGATCGGCGCGGGAACGTTTCCCTCTTGATCGACCGCGAAAACTCGATCATCAAAATCCTCTCCAACGTCGTGAACTTCATTCCCGTGCTCTATATGAATCCCAAAGCGGAATCATTGCTCAAAGAAAAAGGATTGATCTAATTACTCACGGCTTTAGCAAGTGCCGCCACTTTAATCACCACTCTAATAAAGACAGTTAATTCGATCGTAGTCGTTCTGTTTCAATTCTCGGCGCTCTTGGGCAACTTCTAAAAAGGGAAACATCACAGCGTCGATATACGACTGTGGGGCCACACCACAGGCTGGCGAACTCGTGCCGTCAATAGAATCTCCCGAAGATCCATTGCAGCTGTGGAGCAAGCCGAACACGTGACCTAGCTCATGTAACAACAAACTCTCCACATCGATCAACTGCTTGCCGGGAGCATTAAACCCCTCGAAATTGAGCAGAATGCTCGCGCCCACGATCTTTCCACCCTGTAAGATCCAATCCGTTTGTCCCTGGACTCCATCCGGTAGGATTTTCTTTTGAGCGGCACTGCAAGTGGGCCGGGCATTGCGGTGAAATCCATGAGTAGAGATTTTCCAAATTCCCACCACATCGGTGACCGCCGCCGAATAAGCCGCCTGATCACAGCTGGTGATTTCAGGAATGTCTCGTCCCGCACTTTGTCCGGTACCATCATTGGTTAGGTTAAGAGCCGATAGCCCTCGCAGGCGACCCCAGATATTCCACGATTCTACTGCCCCCTTCAAAGCCTCCACTGCTTCGCCATCATCCGTAAGGTAAAAATCCCGGTCCAGCACCAGCGGAATCGGCAAAGAGCTCCAGTTTCCTTGAAAACTCCCATTTCCTTGGTCAGGTGGGAGCTGACAGTTCGTGTAGTTGATGATGCGGCCATTTTTTAAGGCATTAGATGGACGCGCCGAACAGGCGCTCAACACCAAACCGACCGTGAGAATCAATCCCACGAAGCATCCTACTTTTCGTACGGAGAACATCCTTTTCCCCCTATCTACCTATTGTCTGATTCTTCTCCTACCCGTGTCAATTTTCTCTTCCATCCCTAGTCGTTTAGCGTGAATCGTGTTTTTTCCCCCGAAAAGCGGATAACTAAACTTAAGATATTGAATTTTTTCCCTTTTTTGCCCGGTGACGAGCGCTCCCTCAGCTTGCCTTTCCCCCTGCTCTTTGGTATGAACCCCATAAGCTTCTCTATCTGAGGGGCTTTTTTTTAAGCTCGCACGTCTATTTTTCGGTCGCGCTTTGAAGGAAGAACCCTCAGAGACAGCGAAGTTTTGTGCTTGGCTAGCCAACTGATGAAGAAGGCGGGCCGAGCGAAAGTGTTTCAAAAATCGAGGAGATGGTCGGATTCTGATGACGAGTGCACTCATCAACCGAATTGAGGCTTTGGTCGCACCAAAGGTGAAAAGCTTAGGCTACTCACTTTTGGATTTAGAATATTTACCCAAAAGTCCCCAAGGCGGCCCGGTGCTACGATTATATATTGAGAATCCGGAAGGCAAACCAATCTCTTTCGAAGACTGCGCCACTGTGGATCACGGAATTGATGAGGTGATCGACAGTGCTGAATTCGAAGCATTGGTCCCGGAAACCTTCTCCTTAGAAGTTTCTAGTCCAGGCCTAGATCGTCCGCTGAAAAAGCCCAGTGATTATTTGCGATATGCTGGTCAGCGAGCGCAGATCAAAACCTTTCGACCTCTTTCGTTAGAGGAGATGGGCAATGAAAAATATTTTGAACACCACCAGAAACAAAAGAATTTTTTCGGAATCCTAAGAGGCTACTCCAAAGATTCCGTGGAGTTGGAAACGGATAATCAAAAGTTCATGATCCCCTTTGCCCTGATCACCAAGGCAAATTTAGACGTGAGCAGTCAATTAACCGTGGATTCCTCCGAAAATACCTAAAAGAAGGAAGGATAAAAAATGAACTTCTCAGAACTTAGCCGAGTAATAGATGCCGTAGGAAAAGACCGAGGCATCAGCCGCGAAATTATTATTGAAGCCCTGGAGCAGGCAATGTTGATGGCCGCTCGCAAAAAATTGGGCCCCACGGCGGAACTCGAAGCCCACTGGAACGACGAAGCCGGTGAAGTAGAAATTTTTCAATTCAAAAGAGTTGTCGAGAGCGACGATAAAATCGCCGACGACGATCGCGAAATCGCCCTCGATGAAGCCCGCAAACTTGATGAAGAAGCAAAAGAACTATGCACTATTGTTACACCTTTTGGTAA
>CAYZLH010000183.1:5346-6051 GCA_964478795.1 uncultured Bdellovibrionales bacterium
ATGATGAATTGTGAATCAAGTTAGAGTCTGTTAACTTCGGCCGCATCGATGCCCAAACCGCTCGTCAGATCATCTTGCAAAAAGTGCGAGACGCTGAACGCAACATTATTTACAAAGAATTTATTAGCAGAAAAGGTCAGATCATCAGCGGAATCGCGCGTCGTATGGAGCGCGGGGCAGTGATCGTGGATTTGGGCAAAACGGAAGCAATCCTTCCTCGCCAGGGCATCATTCAGAGCGAACAATTCAAGCCTGGAGATCGTGTTCAAGCATTGTTGGAAGACGTGGCTGAGTCTGCTCGCGGTCCTCAGTTGGTACTCTCACGCACCCACCCTGACTATTTGATCCGTCTTTTCGAAATGGAAGTGCCCGAAATTTCCGAAGAAGTTGTAGAAATTCGCCTTTGTGTACGTGAGCCTGGAGAGCGCGCGAAAATCGCCGTTTACTCCAATGATCGCGACGTCGACCCTGTAGGCGCTTGCGTAGGAATGAAAGGCATTCGTGTACAAAACGTGGTGCAAGAACTGCGCGGAGAAAAAATCGATATTATCCCGTGGAACGAAGACGTAACGGTATTCGTACGCTCGGCCCTAGCGCCTGCAGAAATCTCCATGGTGCGAGTGATCCCGGCTACCAACACCTTGGAAATCGTGGTGGAAGACGACCAACTCTCCTTGGCCATTGGCCGTAAGGGGCAAAACGTAC
>CAYZLH010000184.1:0-6000 GCA_964478795.1 uncultured Bdellovibrionales bacterium
TAAGCCACCAAAGCTAGCCACATCGATGGAAAAATCACGCACATACTGCTGGGCTTTTTCGGCAGTGAAACAACCAAAGTTAGGATCTTCATGGGGAAGATCGTTGGCGTAGGCAAAAAATGGCAAAAGAAAAAGCAGTAAACTCATGAACTCCCCCCGCGAAGAGCACCGAATCTACTGCTTTGTTTCTTAACTCTTAGAGCAAAGCAATCAGCGGTGCTATCAGCAACGATACAACGCCCATCACTTTAATCAAGATGGAAATACCAGGACCAGAGGTGTCTTTAAATGGATCGCCCACAGTGTCACCCACTACGGCCGCTTTATGGGCGTCAGATCCTTTCTTGTGACCTTCCAATTTTCCTTTTTCGATATATTTTTTGCCGTTGTCCCAGGCACCACCGGCATTCGCCATGAAAAGCGATAGCGTGGCACCCACAGCCAACGAGCCGGCCAAGGTTCCAGCCAAAGCGGTTGGGCCTAAGATGAAACCCACCAAGATGGGCGAGAAAATCGCCACCGTGCCGGGGAAAATCATTTCTTTCAAGGCCGCAATCGTCGCAATATCCACGATTCGGTGCGGTTGAGGCTCCGCCTTCCCTTGCAACAAGCCAGGAATTTCACGGAACTGTCGACCAATTTCTTGCACGATGGAACCAGCGGCACGACCTACAGCCGTCATCGTGGAAGCACCCACGATAAAGGGCAGAATCGAGCCAATGATCAAGCCGATCAATACGCGGGCATCAGTAAGTTCCAGCACGAGAGCCTCTTTGCCAGCCACTTCGCGCACGTGGTTGATTTCCATATTGTAGGCCGAGAAGAGCGCCAATACGGTGAGGATCGCCGAGCCAATGGCGAAACCTTTTCCGATGGCGGCAGTGGTGTTTCCAACAGCATCGAGTTCGTCGGTAATATCGCGAACTTCTTTGCCGAGTCCGCTCATTTCGGATATTCCGCCAGCGTTATCGGCGATTGGGCCGTAAGCATCCACCGTCATTACCACGGCGGTTCCGCCCAACATTCCCACGGCCGCAATGGCGATTCCATAGAGACCCAAGAAGTGGTTAGAAATTCCAGCGGCCAATGCAACTACGGCCATCGGAATTACGATCGATTCCATCCCTACGGCCAAGCCACGAATCACGCCAGTACCAGCACCGGTGGTGCAAGCTTCAGCGATTTTACGAATGGGCGTGGAAGCTGTGTAATATTCCGTTACCAAACCGATGATCCCACCGCCAAAAGCGCCGGCCGCCAAGGCGATGGTTACGGCTTGTGAGGCACCAAGGAGTGGCATCACCACGAAGGAAGCCGCCGTCAGCAATACTGGTGCGATCAACAAGCTATTGCGCAGCACAGATGCGGGATTTCCGTTTTTCATCATCCGCGCGATAAAAATCACCACGAGTGAAATGGCCAAGCCGATCGTCGAAAGGAGCAAGGGCAACATGATGGCCAACCAACGGGATTTTTCATCGGACACATCTTCACCCACAGCCAAGCCCGCGAGACCCGCCGCTGGAATTGTGAGGGCAATGGCCATGGCGGAAACAATTGCGGCCACCATGGATTCGTAAATATCCGCGCCCATACCGGCCACGTCACCCACGTTATCGCCCACGTTATCGGCGATCACGCCCGGGTTACGCGGGTCATCTTCCGGAATATTTTCGATCACTTTACCAGCGATGTCGGCGCCTACGTCGGCCGCTTTGGTATAGATACCACCGCCGATCCGGGCAAACAGAGCAATGGAGCTCGCGCCCACGGCGAAGGAGTGCAATACCGTGCTCTTATGATCACCATCTTTAAAAATTAAGTAGAGAGCCGCGATCCCGAGCAAGCCTAAACCGGCCACAGCAAGACCCATCACCGCACCACCATCTAACGCAATCAACAAGGCATTGGGCTTGGAGCCTTCACGGGCTGCTTGAGCCGTACGCACGTTAGCGAAGGTGGCTGCCTTCATTCCGCAGAAACCCGCGAGCAAGGAAAGGAAGGCTCCGGCGAAAAAGCAAACCGCCGCCACCCAGCCGAGTCCGATATATAAGAGCACCATCACTACCAGCGAATACACCGAGAGAACTTTATATTCACGGGCGAGGAACGCCATGGAACCTTCGCGCACATAGTTGCCGATGCGATTCATGGTTTCATTTCCATCGGGCTGCGCCTTCACGCGGAAATACAAAATGAGAGCGACGACTAGAGCAATGGGACCCACGATCAACGGCAGATAGTACAAATTGTCTTGCATGACTTCCTCAATAAGATTGGATGAATGCAAAATTGGTACGAAAACTATTCAAAAGAGTCAAGAAATTGCATTTTGAATTCGTAGCATAAAATATAGTAGTCGACACTTTGCGCAGGAAGCTGATACCTAAGGGAACCCAAAAATGATGAGGATGGAGGAAAAATGTTTTTCTTACTTTTAACTTTCGTTGGTGTCGTCGAAGCAAAAACGTTGGAGTGTCGCTCGGTTTCCTGGAATAACCGCGTACTCCCTCAAGCCCGTGTCTATATTGAGCCGGAATTTGGCTTTGCCACTTTGGCCCGGGGCAGCGATGTAGTACAGCTCGTGGACTTTGATTCCATTTATACATTGCCGAATTCGCGGCTTTCCTTCGACCGTAAGGAAGACTGCTTAGAGTTTCAGACGAACCGAAACACCGTTCGCGCTAATGATTATCGCTGCACAAGCTTGAGGGGAAACGTTTCAGCACGAATCCAAGTATCCTTCGACCGCGCCTATGCCCGCGGTAGCTTTACCAGCACCATTGAAGATCGAGATGGCTGGATCGAACGCGATGTGCTGCGGTTTTCTCGCTGCTGGTAGTTATTGAAAGGCGGCGTTGGGGTAGATCTCTTGTAGACGCTTGCGCGTCATATAATTGATCAAGAACACCAAACAATCCGGTGTGTAGGCCTGAATGCCGTCGATATTATAGTCTTCGCCAAGTTTTCGGGGGGCTAAGGCTCGTTTCAACGCCGTGGAATCGGCCAAGGTAATTACTTTGGGTAAATATCCCGCGTCTTTGGCGGCCCGCAAATTTTCAAAAAACACATCCATGCGCTTTTGAATCAGATCCAATTCTTTCGTGGAAACTTCCACCACCGGATCTGTTTCGGAATTTTGGGCATGCGAGCCATGCGCTCCTAATTTCTTTTCATGAGACCTAGTTCGCTCCCAGGAAATAGGCTCCACGAAACTCCCCTTCCCTTCAGAAACGAAAACATCTAGGTCGATATCGAGCAAAAATCCCTTTTGCCGATCTTCCGGACGAAAATACTCCTGAAATGCAAATCCATTCCCCGGCTTTACGTCCACTTTATAAATGGGTTCTCCTCGCGAGTTTGTTCCAATTTTACGCCGCGATTCCTGATTGCAGTCCAAAACCTGAAAGGAGCTTTTACCCAATACGACCTCGCCAGGAATTGGCTTGTCTCGACAAACTAGATTCCAATTTCCCTTCGGCTTATCGGAGCATTTGATTTCAAAACCCACCGGACCCGATTTTTGTTTCACAAAATCCATTTGCAAGGGCTTTGGCACCTCTGCGGCTTTCGTTTTTGATCGAGGTAACTCTTCCGACCAAGGAGGCATGCACATGATAAAGTTGCCGTTAGCTGTGTTTGTATATTGGGCTGCGGCTAGCGGCTGCGCGATATGATGCACTGTTTTGCGCATATTTGTTTCCAGAATGTCGCGTAAACTAGATTCCGATTCGCTTTGAATCCGTTCGCGTAAGTAATTTTTTTCTTCCTGATTCGTGACCTTTCTATCTAATGAATCAAGTAAAGCCGCCTTGATACTCTTTCCACTCGTCAGTAATTCTTGCGACTCCCGTAGATCCAACAAATTGCCCGCCCAATGATCCCAATAGTGGGAATGCACGTGGCCCATATCCGTATGAGTATCGGCATGAAATACCGTCAAACCTTCGGGAGGAACTCGCCCTCGATTTTGTTCCAGCGCCCAAAAATAGAACGAACCGTTGTGATTATTGGAATTGTAGACCGGGATCGCATTGTCCGCCTTGAGGAGAGTTTTTTCTTGTTCATAGGAACTGGCCCAGATGGAATAGGTATTTTTTAGCAGGGCACAGTCTTCGGAATTTAGCTCCTTCTTCCCAGCAAAATAGGTGAAAATAGAATCAAATAGACTACCAAACATCGAGCGGACCTCGAGGCCAGCGTCGGGAAAATTCTCTAGGCAAACAGCCACAGATTCCAATTGTTCACCAAGCCTTTTATTGTGTTCGTCCTTCAATGCTGAATTAACAAAGCCATGCAGCTCGTTGCGGAACAGACAAACTTGCTGAGCCTCAAAGGAGCGTTGTATTTTTTTGTGTAGGGCTTCTGCCCGTTTTTTGAGCTCACGATTTTGCTCAAGGTTTCGATCGGTGGGAATATTTTCGAGATATGTCAGAAATGCTTGAGCTTCGGCTAACAGGTCTCGGGTTTTCTCAAATTTCTTTTTTTGCTCGGGAACTTTGTCCGCTTGAAGTTGACACGAACCGGGCTCCAAATATCCGGCGCTGGATTTTTCTAGATCCGCGATTTTTTTGCCGACGTATTCATGACGAACTTCGGGATTGAGCAACCGGTCGGGATCGTCATTTTCAATTACCGCCACTCCCGCCAATACCGGAACGGAATAGAGAATAAACGCAAGAAAAAGGAAAAACCGGTTCACCGAATTATTATAATGAGCGGACCAATATCCCGTCAATAGAGAGATTGGCCCGCCTAACACTAGAATTTAACGATAACAGGCAGGGTAACGATCCATCACATCGCCTTTGCCGTTGTGAATTCGCAATACTTTTTGCCGATCTTGCCAGCTACAGCTTGCCCACGAACGAGTCTTTCCTACCCATTTCGCAGGCTTGTAACACTTCGGTGGGAACGTTTCTTTGCCGTTCAAATAGCGGCGCAAATCACTCTTTTGTAGAGCGGTCTTGCAATTGTTGATTGATGGAGTCGTGGACTTGATTCCGCCTAATTTTAGGCAAGAAGGGGGGGTAGATTTTTTTCCCGAGCGATATTGCCGAAGCAAATCTTTTTGCACGGGGGTTTTGCAAGCAGACGCATCGTTAGCGGGTTGTCTAAACTCCACCCCGGCGTGCGCTTCATAAGCGAAAATCATGGCTACTACCATCAGTACTAGTTTCATAGGTTTCTCCTTTTGTTGCGTTTCCCCATCCAAAGAATGAGGTTACCTAAGGTTGCAACACGAACATGAGACTGATGAGGGGCAACAAAGATATAAATATAATTTAGTTATAAAGAATTTCGATTACAGAATGTAAACGGACCTAGCGATTCTTCGGCAGTAAACCCAACCCCAGCAGCCCCTCGTCATAGGCGTTTTTCTTAAAACCCACCACATCTCTTAACGCTGTGCCCATATCCACCCAGCGATGACTCACAAAACTACCATCGCCGTAAGGAGCCCGCGGCTCTCCTTCCGATTTGCACAAAAACCAAAAGTGTTTTTGTCCCACACGATTTTCCCGCACCCACGGGCGCGGCCACTGATAGGTGGAAATTTTCTCGCCCTTACGCAGCACACGGCAACGGATCCCTACTTCTTCAAAAACTTCGCGCACCACCGCTTGCTCCAAACTTTCGCCAGGCTCCCAGCCCCCTTGTGGAAACTGCCAACTGCCCTTTTGATCGGCGCGCTCCAAGAATAAAAATTTTCCCGAGTCTTGCGGATGTTCCACCACCGCCATCACCCCAAAGCGATACTCGCCCACTTCCACGGGTGCCTGGGCTCTAGCACTCCATTCACTCCACGATCCCGGATATAAATCTCCCTCGCTCCCCAAAAGATGGGCCACAAACAACAACACACAACCCGTCACCCCCGACCCACAGGAATACACAGAATGTGCTTTCGGTAAAAGCAGTTCCAGCTCATCCTTCGTGCGAAACTTTTTCTGTTCATCGAGAAAGTTTTGGTAAAAACAATTGAGTGCATTGGGAATA
>CAYZLH010000185.1:0-5977 GCA_964478795.1 uncultured Bdellovibrionales bacterium
AATTTCTTTCGTAAGAATTTGCGGCAACACTTGGGGCGCGGTGGATCCAGCCGAATAGGCCAGATAAAGCGGTACGCCAATTCTACCGTACCTCTCTAACTCTTTCGTAATTACCGGATCGTTGTTGGTCCAATCTGCGAGATACAGCACAACTTCTCGCGTTTGGAAAAACTCTTGTGTCTCTTTAGTATCTAGCACCAACGCCTTATTGGCCTGGCAGGTAAGACACCAGGCAGCCGTAAAATCCACAAAAACTGCTTTACCCGCCTGGATATCTTTAGCTACCGCTTCAGGAGAAAATTGTCGCCACGAACTTTCTTGGTGCGACAAATTTTTTGCTCCGATAAAAGAAGTGGCAGATTTCCACCCAAGAGCGAGGGACCCAATCACAAGAAGCCAAACCAACCACCGAACCCAAGAATGAAATCGGTGAAAAATCCAAATGGCACCAAAGAGCACCAATACACCGATTGCGGCTAGTCCGAGCCCATGCACGCCCACCTGTTGCCCAAACACCCAGAGCAGCCAAATAACTGTGGCAGCCATTGGAAACGCAAAAAACTCTTTCAGTCGCAACATCCATACGCCGGGTTTGGGCAAAAATTTCAGTAATTCTGGACGAAGACTAAAAAATAGAAACGGAAGTGCTAGGCCCAAACCAAGACTGGTAAACACCAGCAACACGATCCAGGACGGCTCAGAAATTACGGCCCCAATGGCTGCTCCCATGAAAGGTGCCGTGCACGGAGTCGCTACTATTACGGCAAGAACGCCGGTAAAAAATGCGCCCCAATTTCCTTCGCTTTCCGTCAGATGTCCGCCGAGTCCCATCCACCGACCACCAATTTCAAAAAAACCAGCCAAATTGGCGGTCAACAAAGCAAACAAATAAATGAGCCCGATCACGAAGAGCGGCTCTTGTAGCTGAAAGCCCCAGCCAATTTTTTCTCCAGCAGAACGAAAAATTAAAAGCGCTCCAGCCAAGACCCAAAAGGAAACAACTACCCCCAAGGTGTATAGGTAGCCGTGCCTCGCCAAATTATTTTTACCTCCGGAATTTTGATGCACAAAGCTCATCACCTTGATTCCCAATACGGGAAATACACAAGGCATTAGGTTTAAAAGTAAGCCCCCAAGAAAGGCGAAAATAATTGCCAGCCAGGCGCCTAGTGAAGATTCCCCCGTCTTCCTCGCCACCGCCTGGCCGGACGCAGCGTTGCCCCCAGCAGTTGCTTCACCAAAATTCGCGCTAGTAGCGAATGCATCCGTTGGTAAATCGGCCCTTAGCTCATAAACCTTTTTGTTCGAAATTAAAATTCCGGTAAGCGCTTTGGCTGCCTTAGCAAAGGGTTCCGCTGTCGCCATCGAAAGAATGGTCGTCTTGGTTCCTGTTACCTTCGGCGCGTCTTTTAATGAAACAAGTTCGTTTTGATAGGGAAAAAAATCAATTTCTCCATTGAGCCAGCGAGAGTCATTGTCAAAATCCAGTTGTAGCATCTTATCAAGCTTGCGCAGAGCTAGCAGGGCACCTTGAGGAAGAGTGATCGGTTGCTCAGATCGTAATTTTTGAAACATTCGATAGGCAGGGCCGGTTTTTTTCTCGCCGTTGGCGATCGTTACCTTAAGCTGCAAATCGGCTTTTTCAGGGATGCATTCTTCTTTGCAAATCAGCCAGCTGGCTTTTCCATGGAGAAAATAGTCTCCGTTTTTTTCGCCGGATGGAATTTCTAGTTCATATCCTAATAGCGTCTCATTTGAGTAACCTAGGTTCACGATCGGTGGTAACGGGATTCGCTGCGGAACTTCCCACATAGGTTCAGAGATTTTCCATCCGCTTGGGAGCTCCCAAATCACCTTGGTGGGTAATCCAGAGTCGCCAGGATTTCTCCAGTAGGTATGCCAATCCTTTTCCATTTCGAGCCGCAACCCGATCCATGGCTTTGAGCCCGCCTGAGCGGAAGTAAATTCGGAGACCAACTCGGCGATGGCGTGATTGGTCTTTACGCTTCCCCCCCAAGCGATCGGGGTTAGCAAAAGTAGAGACAACAGGTATAAAGAGAGGCTTTGCATTTGTCACAGTATACTACAATTGTTGTCGCTTGCCCCTGTGGGGCAATCCCTCAGTCGCTAGCGCAGCAGGATAAAAATTCCAGCTTTCCAGAGACGCTTTGACACCAGTGTCACCATCGAGACCAGAATTTCGACGATAAACTCACCGCGTTTTAACGCAATGCATATATAAAATTTCCAAATATTTCAGTCATTTAGCAATTTTTCCCCACACCCCCAAATTTCGTTAGTTCTGGTGTGCTTGTTGCAATCGTCAAACTTAGAAAGAGGCTTATGATTTTCGGTTGGAAACGAACAGGCACACGATTGCGTCCTTCAGAGAAGGATTCGGCCGCGCTTTTTCAAAAATTCCGCTCTCCTGGGGAAAACACCTCTGGCGCCATCCGTTTTGCCGATGTCTCCTTGGCCCCGTCGATTTCTAACCTCAGTCTAGAAGTTCCGCTTGGTAGCTGGGTAGCCCTATACGGCGAAGACGATTTCGCTAAGGCCATCTTCTGTGATCTTTGTTTTAGCTATATTTTGCCGGAATCGGGAAAAGTCTATCCGGTGCTAAGGGGAACAGACGTTAGCTTCCTTGGCCGAACTAACACCACTTATGGCAAAACCTTGGTAGACCATCTCTCCAGCGGAGTAACGGAAGGCTCTAAGGAACTCAGTGAACTGGCGGTGAAATCTGTATTGAGTAAACGTTTTCAACGTCATCTGTCGAAGATAAAGATTCAATTTCGCGACGGGAAAGAGGCCCAGGAACTGGATTTAGACGAACGAGATTTCCTCGAACTCGCTGAAGCCAATCTTTTAATTCAAAGGCGCAGAGCCGTGGTGGTCGATACAACTACGGACTTTTACCACATAGCTCTCGAGCAAGGATTCCGCCATTCGAAAACTTTTCTAGATTCTAAAAAAACGATTATCTGGATCGTCGATGAGAAACATCATTTTACGGAAGACGCGCGCCCGTGGCAAGACAAGAGCCACTCCCATCTTCACCGTATCAGCCTCAGTTTCCCGAGCGGATCTCGGGCAGGCTACATAAACTAAAAAACTTTAGTCCGCGGGCCTCAATGGCTTCTCTTGCCCCTTCTTGGCGATCCACCACGGAAATCACGGCGTCCACATGAAACCCGGCTTCCAATAGTCGATCCACAGCCTTTAGCGAAGATCCACCCGTAGTTGCCGTATCTTCCAACACCACCAGCTTCACACCCTTGGGGAAAGTTTTTGCCCCCTCCACCGAAGAAAGAGTGCCATGACCTTTTGGCTCTTTGCGCACGATAAAAGCCGGGATTCGCACACCATTGGCAAAGGCCGCCAAACTAACCGAAGTTGCCAAGGGATCTGCACCGAGAGTCAAGCCCCCCACAGCATAAGGATGTAGCCCTTCTCGTTGCATCAGCTCGAACGTCAGGGCCCCAATCAAGAATGCACCTTCGGGATCCAAGGCTGTTTCTTTTACGTCGAGGTAAAAGTTGCTTTTCTTGCCGGAGGCTAAAGTGAAGTCACCTTCACGGTAACTTCTTTCTTTAAGGATTTGGAGGAGCTTCTTTTTGAGTGCTTGGGTAGACATTTCAACATCCATTTCTTTAGTTCGAGAAACGCTTTCTCCCGTTTTCCTTCATGAAAAGGCTCGTGATAAAACGTATGAAATACTCTTACCTCAATTTTTCCTGGATGAGCAACTGCGAGTTTTCTCGCAAAATCTTCGGCGGCCTCGGTGTGTACCACTTTGTCTCTACCGCTCAGTAAAAATAAAATTGGCAACTCCAATTGCGGCACGATCTTATACAGCCCCTTCATGGTGCGTTCCATGGCTAAAAAGGCCGCAGGAGTGATCCAGGAATGCACGAGCGGATCATCGCGATAAGCCTTCACTTCGAGCTTATCGTGACTTAAAAAATCCGGATCCATTCCCGTGGGTACCTGCAGTGCCTTGAGGAAAGGAGGCATTCTTTTGGCGATTTGTTTTTCCAATAAAAGTAGTGGGTTCCAGCGTAGACCTAGGGCGGGAGAAGAAAGACACAATCCCGCCAGTGCCGGATGCATAGGTTTTTTCTGGTATTTGGGCACGTAGGAAATGGCAATCAATCCGCCTAAGCTGTGACCCAACAGGAATAAAGGGAGATCCCCCTTTAACAATCCATTATCAACGAGATGAGAGATCCAAGTATCGATATCCTGGTGAATCTGATCCATGGATTCAAAGTGCCCCCGCACGCCCTGGGATCGACCGTGGCCGCGCAGATCCATTAGGTGCACATCCATGCGCAGGCGATGAGCTTGCTTGACCACTTCGAGATAACGGGAAGAATGTTCGCCTATTCCATGGATAATCAAAAGGGAAGCACGAGGATTCTCCACAGGATGAGATTCCCCATAAATCAATAAACCATCTTCGGAACGAACGATCATTGGCCGATATGTTTCTCAATAGCCGCTTTTGCTTCAGCAGAAAGCGTGGTGAAACGGAAGCTAAACCCTCTTCCATCTTCTAAGGTTCTTACTACCACTCCTTCACACGCAAATCCTGGAGTATTTCCCGATGGATTCACATTCAACTTCAGCACCGTGCCTGGCGCTCCGGGCACATGATCCATGAGCACTTGCATACCGCCCACGCTGATATCACGACAAATCGCCCAACCCACTTCTTTGCCATCGGTGAGGAGAATTTTCGCCTCAAAGGGCTTTCGGGGCGTAGAGCGTTTGTCGGATGGTTGCGCGGCCGCCTTGGGAACACCACCCAGGGCGCCTTTCCAAGCATCGATCTCTTTCGCGGGCTTCCAGTCGGTGAAACCCTTTTGCCAGAGATAGGTTTCTGCCGTGATTCGACCCGATTGAATTAATCCTAATACTTCGGGATCGGAAACGGGTCCGTAATTGGATTCATTCAAATAGACATACCAAGTGCGTAACTCTTGTTTTTGCGCCGGCGCCAGTGGCGGCGGGCTCGCCTGAGTGCTCTTCTGAATGTCGGCGATGAGTTCTGCTGCAGGCTCAGCGGGCAGCAGTGGCTTAAAATCGATCACGTCGTAAATACGTGTCCAGCCAGTGAACCCTTCCTTCCAGACATGGGAAGCATAGGTCAACTCATGGGCTTGTAGACGTTGCACGATCTCTTTCGCACTGAGGGGACCCACAGGGCGGGAGTTCACAACGGTATACCATTTGAGGGCTGTATCTTGGAGCAAGAGGCTTAAAGTGTTTTCCATATCCTATTAGTATCGGGCAGGGAGCGGTCTACAGCAACTCTACAGGTGTAGAAAAATATGACAGTTCCCGACCGCCAGTTTTCTGTACACGGGCCCGGGGGGACCCCTCCAATCCCCCAAAACCCCTTAGAATCTATGATGTTACACGTTTCCGAGGAAAACTGTCTCCTTTTGGCATCCCCCTTGCTTTGCAGTGGTGTGAGTTCCCTTGTGAACCGTAGGAGTTGTTATGAAGTTCAGAGGATTGAGAAAATCGTTGCCAGTGTTTGTAGCCGCCTTGGCCGTGTTGAGCGCTTGTGGAAAAGCGAAGTTCGCGGCTGAGAACCATAAATCCAGCGCGGTGGCTGGCCAATATGTAACGATCAAACCGAAGATCGATATTATCGTATTTCAGGATAACTCGGATTCCGTAATGTACGGTCCATTGAATACCCTGAAACCACAGATGCAAAATTTTGTGAACGGCCTTAGCGCCAGCTGGGACTTCCGTTTCACGGTGCTCCCGCTCTTGAGCCAAAAATCCATGACTTCTAAATATGTAGTGTCCACGGATTGCACCGGCCTCAGCGGCATCCTAGGTTGCTTGAATACCTCCCAGGTATCCACGTTCAATAATTCCAGTGGCGATTATGGTTGGATTACCTCCGTAAACTCCGCTGTGGGCAGTCAAGATAAAGGCTTCCAAAATATCTATTACA
>CAYZLH010000186.1:0-5965 GCA_964478795.1 uncultured Bdellovibrionales bacterium
GCCCATATTTTCGGTCAACTAGCCGCCTTGGCTACGGTTTTTTTCTCCTTTCTAACGTTGCGAAAGGGATTGCGTCCCTTTGGATTTTCACCCTTTATGTCCCTTATCGCCATTGCTGGTACGGAGCTATTTCTTGAAGTTGAATTCGCAAAAAACGATTGGGCTGGTGTGTTTTGGACTCTAGTCGCCATCACCTTTGCCCTTCAAGGCCGGAAATTCGTTTGGTTTGCATTAGTCGCGGGATTTAGTTTTGCCGCTAAATATACTTCTGCCTTTTTTTTCGCGCCCTACTTGCTGTTTTTGGTTTGGAAAAATCGTCAGGATCCAAAATCTCTGGCTTTGGGAGCATTTACTTTTGTCATCGCTACATTGCCACTTTTGGGCAGAAATTTCTGGCTTACCGGAAATCCGTTCTTTCCGGCCCTTCATCACCAGTTTCCTACAACGCTCCTTGGTCCATCCTGGGAGAATATCAAAGCTTTTTCGGGCAACACCTCAAGCGTCCCATTTTTAGTCGAAAAGATATTGTTTCTTTTTCGCGACAGCAAAGGAGTAGTTTTTCTATTTCTCTTGCCGGTGTTCGCCAAGTTTCGGCAATTTCCGCGGTTTCCCGCAGCTCTACTGCCGGTGCTATTAACATCCATCACTGCTGCTCTGCTATTTTTGTTCGGCTCGGGCCCTAAGGCCGAGTGGCGACTTCTAGGAGCCAGCTTACTTATTTTGGCGGCAAGTTCTGGATTTGCATTAGAATCCTTACTGAAACTCGCTGTGAATCCTTGGGCAGCGAGAGGTATTCTTATTTTTCTTGTGGTTTTGTCAGTACCTTTTCACTATTCATCCTGGAGTCGTTTGTCGCAGGAACCCGCTGAATTGATTCGACAGTGGCCCTCCGGTGCCGCCATGGCCTGGGTGAGAATGAACGCCAAACCCGATGAACAAGTAGCGACCCTGCAGGAAACCAGAATCTATTATCTTTTCCCTAAATTTCCTCTTCGCGTGTTTGATCAGCCCCAATTGGATGAAGCACTGAATAAGGCAGAAAACCTGACTCAAATGACTAATACGCTGAGGCAGGCCGGGATCCGCTATCTCATCCTTAGTGCCGAGTTTTTGGATCGATACTATAACCGCCGTGTTTGCGATGCGTTTTACCAATGGTCGGAGCAAAACCCGCAGATTGTTGTCTTTCGCTCCGAATATTCAAGGGTACTAGACTTAGATCGAATTCCTTAGCTTAGGGTGTTTGCCAAACCTCTCTCCTGTGCCGTACAATTAAATCATGAACAATATTCACCCCACCGCGATTGTGGAAAATGGGGCCCATGTTGAATCCACCGCCCGCGTTTGGCACTTTTGTCATTTGCGCGAAAATTCAATCATCGAATCTGACGTTTCTCTGGGGCGAGATGTCTACGTAGATAAAAATGTTAAGGTCAGCCGTGGGAGTCGGGTACAAAATGGCGTGAGCCTTTACGAAGGTTTAGAAATCGGACCTTGGTGTTTCATCGGACCGCATGCGATTTTTACTAACGATTTGTATCCGCGTTCGGGCAAACACCAGTGGGAGATGAAAAAAACGGTTTTGGCCGCAGGGATGTCGATCGGTGCCGGTTGCGTAGTTCGTTGCGGAATCACTATCGGCGCATTTGCCATGTTAGGAGCTGGAGCAATCGTGGTAAAAGACGTAGCCCCCTTTCATCTCGCGATCGGAATGCCCGCCAAAGAAACGAAAGTCATCTGTGCCTGCGGAAACACGCAAATGCCACTGGGAACCTTACATCCAGAATTAGTCCGTGACTGTTGCTGGGCTTCGCTGAAAAGTGAAGTGATCGACTTAGCCATTTCCCAAGCGAATCTCTATCAGCCACTCCCCACGGAATAAGCACATGCGTGGAATTTCCGTAGTCATTCCCTGCTACAACGAAGAAGATGGAGTCGAACACCTTAAGCAAAAATTGCAACCTGTTCTGGGTCAGTTGACTCTCCCATACGAATTAATTTTTGTGGACGATGGTAGCATTGACCAAACCTTCCAAAAACTAAATGACAGTTTTGCCAGCTCAGCTACTATTCTGCGACATCCTCAGAATAAGAATCTTGGCGCAGCCTTACAAACTGGCATGCGGGCGGCGAAGTGTGAATACATTGGATTTTTAGACGCAGATTGTACTTATGATCCGCTTTATCTTCTCGCCCTTTTGCAAAAGTGTGAACAAGGCGCTGATTTGGCCTTAGCATCCCCATATCATCCTGAGGGGGGCGTAGTCGGCGTTCCCGCTTGGCGACTTTTTTTGAGTCATACGCTTTCGCGAATTTATAGCCTGATCTTAGGTCAACGCTTGTTTACCTTTACGGGAATGGTTCGGGTGTTTAAAAAAGAAAAGTTTTTGAATTTCCGCGAGACGGAATCGGAATTTACCTTCGTGACACTAATGACCCTGTGGGCCCTTGAGCAAAAACTAGAAATCCAGGAAATCCCCGCGACGTTGACTACTCGGCAGACGGGTGTTTCCAAACTTCGAACTTTACGCGTAATTCGCAAGCACCTTAAGATACTGCTACGGAAGGTTGGGAAATGAAGCAGAAAATTGTCACCGTCCTGGGAACTCGTCCAGAAATCGTAAAATTTTCTCCACTCCTGCCACTGTTAGACAAAACAGGGAACCACACACTAATTCATACCGGCCAACACTACGATCCTCGCTTGGATTCGCAATTTTTTCAGGACTTAGACCTAAAACAACCGAGCAAAAATTTGCAAATCGGCTCCCATCCCGCACCAATTCAAATCGGCAAAATGTTGACGGCATTGGGAGAAGTGTTTGCGGAGTTGAACCCAGACCTAGTTTTTGTGTTAGGTGACACAAATTCCACAATTGCTGGGGCACTGGCCGCGGTAAAATGTGGGGCCAAAGTGATTCACATCGAGTCTGGCTGCCGCTCGTTTCGGAAGGATAGTCCTGAAGAGCAAAATCGAATTGTGGTCGATCATCTATCGAGCATTCATTTCGCACCGGATGCCTTGGCGAAAAAGCACTTACTTGCCGAAGGTTTCTCCTCCACGGTGTTTGTCACTGGTAGTATCGGTCTCGAAGCACTTCAACGTGCAAAAGAATTGAAAAAATCCGGTGCGAGCCTGGAAACTTTGGCAAAACGATATGCCTTGGCCACTATTCATCGTGCGGAAAATACGACAGACGAAAACACTTTAAAGAAAAAGCTAAAAATGCTGGCTACTGTAGCCAAAGAATTGCCAGTGTACTTTCCCATTCATCCCCGAACGCAAAACTACTTGGTGAAATGGAATCTCACCTTACCGACCGGGGTTATTCCCCTTCCTCCCCTTAGTTATCTGGAATTTCTTGCCTATTTAGAGGCCGCCAGCTGCGTGTTGACGGATTCAGGCGGCATTCAAGAAGAGGCCGCTCTACTGGGAGTCCCTTGTATCGTGCTTCGCTCGGAAACCGAGTGGATGTCGTATGTTCGGGAGAAAAGAAATTTCTTGGTGGGCGATTCCAGTGAAAAACTAAAATCCGCGCTTCGAAATCTGCCAAAGGCCAAGGCACTGGCCGTGAAAAAACCGATTAAAGTTCCCGCAGCGGCCGCGCTAATTATGAAAACCCTGAAACGCAAAGGGCTGCTCTAAGCAGAACGACCGCTCCACGAAGAGGGCTACCCCTTCGGTTTCACGTGTTCGCGAATATAGGTAATGATGGAGTCCACTGAAGTCCCAGGAGTAAACACCATGTTCACTCCCGCTTTTTTCAAAGTTTCAAAATCGGAATCGGGAATAATGCCGCCGACCACGAGGAGCACGTCGCTGCCAACCTTTACTCCATGAGCACCCATCCCCTTCACAATTTCGGGAACCAAATAGTTATGGGCACCACTAAGAATACTTAGGCCCACCACATCGACGTCTTCCTGAATCGCAGTATTTACGATCATTTCGGGAGTTTGGTGAAGTCCGGTATAAACCACCTCGAAACCAGCATCGCGACAAGCGCGAGCGATTACTTTTGCGCCGCGATCGTGTCCATCAAGACCGGCCTTGCCAATCAAAACGCGGATCTGGGAACCTTCGCGCTCAATAACGGGAGAAGTGGTGAATACATCCTTCAAATCCACCTTGCGCTTCTTCGCCGGCATGGCGCTGGCAGCTTTCTTCGCCGCCTTTTTGGGCGCCGACTTTTTGGTCGATTTTTTGGCAGCTTTTTTAGTCGATTTTTTCTTTACTAACTTCTTCTTAGCGCCCTTTGTCGCCATCTTTTTGGTGGATTTTTTTGCCTTCTTTTTCGCCTTTTTCGCCATAGTTTCCTCTTAAAGAATTAAAAATTTGCAGGATCGCGGTACACGCCATAAACTTCGCGGAACACATCGGAAATTTCGCCCACAGAAGCATATTCCTTCACCGCCAACAGAATCGACGGCATCAGATTTTTCCCAGCTTTGGCATCATCACGAATTTGCTCTAATGCTTTAGCCAATTTTGCCTTACTTCGTTTGGCCTTCACCTTTTTCACGAAGGCGATCTGTTCGTCTTCCTTCTCTTGCTCAATTTTCAAGATCGGCAAATCGGTATCGTCGTCATCTGTGTACTTATTCACGCCAACGATAACTTTTTCTTTACGATCCAGTTGTTGCTGATAACGATAGGCGGATGTGGCGATTTCCTTTTGGGGAAATCCTTCTTCAATCGCCTCAATCATTCCGCCAAAATCATAAATTTTACGAATATACTGCATGGCCTCTTCTTCAATTTTCGAAGTGAGGTGCTCCACAAAATACGACCCACCCAAAGGATCCACGGTATTGGCCACACCACTCTCTTCAGCAATGATCTGCTGAGTGCGCAGGGCTACTTTCACAGCCTGCTCCGTAGGCAACGCCAAGGTTTCATCCATCGAATTGGTATGCAGCGAGTTTGTGCCACCAAGAATGGCGGCCAACGCTTGAATCGTCACGCGGGCTACGTTGTTCATCGGTTGTTGAGCCGTGAGGGAAACTCCGGCAGTCTGGGCGTGGGTACGCAACATCCAAGAACGGGGATTTTTCGCTTTGAAGCGTTCTTTCATCTCACGGGCCCAGATTCTGCGGGCGGCGCGAAACTTGGCGATCTCTTCAAAGAAATCATTGTGAACGTCGAAGAAGAACGACAAGCGCGGCGCAAAATCATCTACGTCGAGGCCACGTTTCATGGCGTCTTCCACGTAAGCCAACCCATCAGCCAGAGTAAACGCTAACTCTTGGGCTGCGGTGGCTCCAGCTTCACGGATATGGTAGCCCGAGATCGAAATGGAGTTCCAACGGGGCAATTCCGCCGTACAAAACTCTACCATGTCGGTAACGAGTTTCACCGATGGTCGTGGTGGGCAAATCCACTCTTTTTGCGCAATAAACTCCTTCAACATATCCGCTTGAATCGTGCCGCCTAATTTTTTGCGATCAATTCCCCGCTTATCAGCCAAGGCCACGTACATTGCCAGAAGCACAATGGCCGGAGCATTGATGGTCATCGACGTGGTCACTTCGTCTAAGGGAATGTCGGCGAACAAAATTTCCATGTCGGCCAAGGTGGTAACATTTACCCCTTCCCGACCCACTTCACCTCGCGCCAATTTGTGATCGGCATCGTAGCCCATGAGCGATGGCATATCGAAGGCCGTGGATAATCCCATCATGCCCTGCGAGAGCAGATACTTGAATCGAGTGTTGGTATCTTTGGGGGTGCCAAAGCCCGCGAACTGGCGCATGGTCCAGAGCTTTCCGCGATACATATCGGGCTGCACTCCGCGAGTAAAAGGATAGCTGCCAGGGAAGCCGATGTCTTGGAGCGGATCGATGCCCTCTAAATGAGACGGTCCGGCGACCAATGGCACTTCCATATCGGAAATGGTAGTGAAGTTGCGAGCCTCATAGGCCTTTTTGTTTTTCTCCAAATGTGGTTCAAGTACTGACTTACGCC
>CAYZLH010000187.1:0-3171 GCA_964478795.1 uncultured Bdellovibrionales bacterium
TGGCACTGGCCATGGTGAGCAACGTGAAGGCATTGGCCAAGCCTTCCTCTTTCAAAGTGTTCAGTAAGGAAAGGGGTTCCTTCACCTGATCGATCACTTTGGTAACTTTTTCTTTTGCGCGTTTTCTTTTGGTCTCTTTTTTCTTGGCCATGGGTAACCTTTATTTAATTAACTGTTCGGCAAGCGTCCTTATATTTTTTTACACCTTCTGCTAAGGCCTTGGCGAGACTTTCTAAAAAATATTTTTCACTTAATAATTTACGATCGCGAGCATTGGAAAGATAGCCAAGTTCGACTAGTACTGCCGGCATCGGCGCCCGATTTAACACATAAAAAGGTGCCTGACGCACCCCTCGATTCTTCCAGTTAACAGGTAGCTTTTTTTCCGCCAGTAATTGTAACGCGTGAGCCACGATTGCGCCCTGGATGTGCGAAGCCAAATAGGCACTCTCCTGCAGATAAGAAGTTTGCTCCATATCCCAGAGAATATCTTGAATCGCACTGGATTTTTCTTTAGCCTTTTCCACGATGGAGTTTTCCAAAAGCGCTAACTTTCTTGCTTCGGCATCGGTGGCTTCCTGATTCAAAATATAGGTTTCCGTTCCGTGCGCACCATCATGAGTGGAACTATTCACATGTAGGCTAATAAAAAGATCGGCCTTCCATTGCTCCGCTATTTTAGTGCGAATGTCTAGCGGAAGGAAAACATCTTTCGTGCGGGAAAAGCTCACCTGAAATCCATGTTTTCGCAACTCATCGGCGGCCATGCGAGAAAAACGCAAAACAATCTCCTTTTCCGTAAGACTACCATGTTTGGTACCGGCATCGTCCCCACCGTGCCCGGGATCTAAAAAAATCTTTTGCACGGAGCGCTTCTGGCTGCAGACCACACCATCCGGAACTTCAGTAAATTTTTTTTCAAATTTTACTTTTTCTTCGCCTTTCAAAACTTTGCCAAACAGTCGCTTACCAGTGTCTTCTGAAAGTAAGACGTGCCCAACTTGAAGCTTTGGGGCGTCCGGAATAGACAAAAAATAGTCCCCTTGTA
This sequence comes from uncultured Bdellovibrionales bacterium, assembly GCA_964478795.1. Classification (GTDB taxonomy): domain Bacteria; phylum Bdellovibrionota; class UBA1018; order CAIPTA01; family CAIPTA01; genus JAKFYM01. The sequence continues at coordinate 1,049 of CAYZLH010000187.1, forward strand.
AGGCATAGGGTGACCCCACCAGCAACAAAATGGGCGGATGGCCTTTTTTCTCCAGTAATACCTTGCCCGCTTTGGTATCAAAAAAACTCTGATAGCCGGTATACGTCTGCCAGTCTTTTAACGACAAATACCGCTGCTTCCCCTGCAGTATCCAAGGAGGCGATTCGGCCCAGGCAAATATTGAAAGAAATAGAAAGAAGAAATGCATCCAAGCTTAGAGTAACGAGAAACTCGCCAAGACTCAAAAAGAAATGCCAGATTTGCCGCGTCTCGGGAAGGGTGCTAAAACGCCTCCACCATGAGATTTCGCATTCAAGAGACTGCTTCTGGGCCCACCGTTTTCGATGAAACCGTGGGGGAATGCTTCAAAAGTCGCCACAGCGCTAACGAAGAGGCGGAGGCCGTTTTTTATCAGCCCGGCTTGGCCGAACATCCAGACTTTGGCTCCCGTCCACTTTCTATTTTGGAGTTGGGCTTTGGACTCGGCACAAATTTTCTGCATCTGAGTCAGAAATCAATTCCGCTCCGTTTTGTTTCCATCGAACGCGACTTATCCGGGGTGGAATATTATCTGCAACACTTTCCCAATGCCTTATTAAAGACCCTGGTAGCGCATAGACAAACCTCCTCCCCACTTCAGGCCCAACTCGTAGAAGGAGATTTTTTCACCTGCATCCCAGCGCTTCAGGAAGACTTTGATTGTGTCTTTTTTGATCCATTTTCCCCTAAGGCCAACCCCGATTGTTGGACAGAAAACCTATTTGCGCTCGCTTTTGCGAAACTTCGACCCAACGGACGTTTGGTCACCTATTCCGTCAGCAGAAATGCCAAAGATTCTGCCCTAAAAGCGGGCTTTCAAGTAATCAAAAGGGATCTACCTGTCGGTCTACAAAAAAGATCTTCCCTCCTTGCCATTAAGCCCCGTCCACTCTAAATTCAGGGCATGAAATGGAATGAGGCCAAACTACGACTTTATGCGAGCCTACTTTCGCTGGCACTTAGCTTAGTCATCTTTGGCCTCAAATTTTGGGCGTATCGCCTGACCAACTCCACGGCCATTCTTTCGGACGCGTTGGAAAGCGTGGTGAATGTAATCGCCGCTGCCTTTGCGCTTTGGGCGATTCATGCGGCCGAAGCTCCACCCGATGATTCCCATCCTTACGGTCACGGAAAATTTGAATTTGTGACCGCCGTTTTTGAAGGCGGGTTGATTTCCTTTGCAGCACTCTTGATTGGCTATGAAGCCGTAAAAACTTTAATTGTTGGAGCTCAACCCCCAAATCTTGAAAACGGGCTGTGGGTAATGATCCTGGCCGGCGGACTGAATGGAATCTTGGGCGTCATTCTGCTTACGGTGGGTAAAAAAACTTCCTCCCTCGCCCTCGAGGCAGATGGCAAACATGTGCTTTCCGATTTTCTAACCACGATCGGAATTTTGCTGGGATTGGGCCTAGTCAAAGTTACGGGCATTGCCTGGCTCGATCCGGCGATGGCCCTGGTAATGGCATTGGTGCTGGCGTTCACAGGAGTGCCGTTGGTGCGCAAGGCAATCGATGGCTTGATGGATGCTGCCGAGCCCGAGTTGCTTGAAAAATTGTGTTTGTCGTTCGAAAAATTTCGTTATCCGGGAATTATTCGTATTCACCACGTTCGCGCCATGCGGAACGGTCGCCGTATTCACGTGGACGGACATCTCGTGGTGCCGGAGTTTTGGAGTGTGGAGACGGCCCACGACTTCACCGAAGAATACGAAGAAAAAATGACGGCGGATTTTCCCGAAAGTGAAATGGAATTTCACGTGGATCCCTGCCGGAGAGTTTATTGTCGTCAATGCGACCTCATAAATTGTCCGATTCGTACCGAACCTTTCCAGCAGCGCAAACCGTTCCAACTGGAAGAGTTAATGAGTCCCATGGATATTACGGACCGCAAATGAGTTTAGCCCCAAATATCCGCTTTGAAATTCTCATTGATCGGAAAGAAAATCCCAAGAAGTGTACGATTCACCCGCTCAAAGGGCGGCCGGATTTTCAGCTGCGCTACTTTGCCAAAAACGCGAAAATTCCCGCCTTTCAAAGCGACTGCTTATTGCACGTGGATGGCGTGGATTTAAGTTCACTGCC
>CAYZLH010000187.1:3181-5956 GCA_964478795.1 uncultured Bdellovibrionales bacterium
GTGGCGAAAGGTTCGCCCAACTTTGACTCGAGTCGAAAAACCTTTTCCCCAACTGGTCAGAATTCCCGATGGATTTCAAACGGCCTATCCACGACGAAATAAAAAAGGCGAAGATCCTTCCACGGGCCTGGCCACCATCGAGGCGCTCTTCATCGCCGCTGCTTTTTTAGGAAACTGGGACGAAAGCCTGTTGGAAAAATACCATTTTGGCCAAGATTTTTTAGCGCTAAACGAACCGCTATGGCAAAAATTTCAGCTGGGGAAATATGCTAAATAAAGGAACTGTCGTAATCACAGGTGCAACTTCCGGGTTTGGGTTAGCTACCGCAAAATTGTTGGCCGCAAAATGGCCCGAAGCCACACTGATCCTAACCGGACGAAGAGAAAATCGTCTGGCGGAAATTCGCCGAGTTTTGCCAAAAGCCAAAACCGCGGCTTTTGATATCCGCCACAAAGAAGAAGTCACGCAATTTTTACGGGACTTTCAAACAGATCTTAAAAACTGCACGGTATTAGTGAACAATGCCGGCCTAGCGGCTGGTCTCGCCCCCTTTCAAGAGGCGGATATCGCCGACTGGGATGAGATGATTGATACGAACTTGAAAGGTCTCTTGTACCTAACACGAGGAATTCTTCCGCTGATGATCGCCAATGGTGAGGGCCATATCGTCAATATGGGATCCATTGCGGGCCATCTCGTCTACCCCAAGGGTCATGTCTATAATGCCACCAAATTCGCCGTCAAAGCCCTCAATGAAGCCCTGCGCTTGGATCTGCTTGGCACCGGCATTCGCGTTACCAGTATCGATCCCGGCATGGCAGAGACAGAATTTTCCTTGGTCCGCTTTAAGGGAGATGCAGAAAAAGCCAAATCGGTTTATCAAGGAATGGAACCCCTACAGCCCGAAGATATCGCCGAAACAATTTTTTGGTGCTTAGATCGTCCGCGCCATGTAAATATTCAGGAAGTGATTGTGATGCCCACGGAGCAAGCAAGTCCGCGGGATGTTTTTAGAAAGTAGTAGATGCTAACGCCCACCGATTTAAAAGAAATTCAGCGCCGTCGCACCTTTGCGATTATTTCCCATCCTGACGCCGGTAAGACCACGATGACGGAAAAGCTGTTGCTTTACGGTGGTGCGATCCACGAGGCCGGCGAAGTGAAAGCGAAAAAGGAACGCCGCTCGGCGCGCTCCGACTGGATGAAGCTGGAGCAAGAGCGGGGAATCTCCGTATCTACTTCCGTAATGCAGTTTGATTTTGGCGGCCTGCGCATTAACTTGCTCGATACACCTGGTCACGCCGACTTCTCGGAAGATACCTATCGCACACTAGCGGCCGTGGATTCGGCCGTGATGGTGCTGGATAATGCCAAAGGCGTAGAAACCCAGACCAAAAAACTCTTTGAAGTTTGCCGATTGCGCCGCACGCCGATCTTTACCTTTATCAACAAACTTGACCGCGAGGGGCGCTCGCCTTTTGAGCTGATGGATGAAGTGGAAAAGACGCTCAACATCCAGTGTAACCCGATCTCCTGGCCCATAGGCATGGGCAAAGGCTTTCGCGGAATTTACCATCGTCTGCAAAAAAAGATCATTCTCTTTCGCGATCAAGGTTTTGCTACTGATGAGGCGGAAGAAAAGCAATTCGATTCTGTGCACGATCCACTGCTCACGGAAATCTTGGGCGCGGAAAATCATCAGCAATTGATTGAAGACATTGAACTGGTGGATGGCACCATTGGTCCCTTCGATCGGGAAGAATTTCTCAAAGCGAATGTGACTCCGGTGATGTTCGGTTCGGCCCGCACAAATTTCGGAATTCGCGCCTTCCTCGAGCTTTTTACGGAATATGGCCCGCCGCCAGCACCGCAGGAAATTTTTCAAGGGGCCGTGGCTCCCACCGATCCCGAGTTTTCCGGCTTTATTTTTAAGATTCAAGCCAATATGGATAAAATGCATCGCGATCGTATTGTGTTCCTCCGGATTTGTTCGGGAAAATTTGAGCGGGGCATGTATGCCAAACACGCCCGTTTGGAAAAAGAAATTCGCCTTTCCCATTCGACCCAATTTATGGCTCGCGATCGATCGATGGTAGAAGTAGCCTATGCCGGAGACATCATCGGACTTCACGATTCCGGCAATTGTAAAATTGGCGACACCCTCTACACCGGTTCGAAGAAAATTGAGTTCGCCGGAATCCCCCAATTTTCTCCCGAATATTTCGCCAAAGTAGATTTGGCTGATCCACTGAAACGCAAGCAGTTCAATAAAGGACTTGGCGAACTTTGCGAAGAAGGCACCGTACAAATGTTTGTGGATCCTCGCGTGGGTGATCAAGATCCAATTTTGGGCGCTGTGGGACAACTCCAGTTTGAAGTTTTGCTATACCGAATGAAAGACGAATATGGAGTGGACGTGCGATTGCGCGCTCAACCGTTTAAACACGCCCGTTGGATTCGCTTTCGCGACGGCCGCAAAGAAAAAGTGCATCCCCATTCCGTGAAGGGCACCTTAAATTTTGTGGAAGATCATTTGGGAAATCTCGTAGGCCTTTTTACCAGCGATTTCCATCTGCAATGGGCCAAAGACAATAATGCCGACGTGGTTTTCCTGGAAAATATGATGAGCCGCGTGTCAGAAGAAGAAAAACCCTACTAGCGCCCCGCGTAACGTGTAAGTTTTTCCTAACAAGTACTACACTGACGGAATTCTAAAGTTTCTTTTCCCGCGGTTTCTGCTATGACCAATCTCCGAGCACCAAACACCTGATATT
>CAYZLH010000188.1:0-5940 GCA_964478795.1 uncultured Bdellovibrionales bacterium
TGGTCCTGACTTCATGAGTGCAGGAACGCTACTTGTTCTTACTGTTTCTGTTACGGATTTCTTAGGCGACAAAGGCACCATGTTTGATCCCCAAACATTGCCTGGCGGTCGTCCATTGCCCTCTGTAGCCGCTGGTAAATTGCCTGCAATCGCCATTCAAGTTCCTCAGTTGTTCAACTCCGTATTCTACGTTGGACCTGAAGTTCTTGGATTCTTCGTTCCCTTCAACAAGCTAGATCTTGCTGGTTCTATCTTGACCTTCCGTTTCCATAACAAGGCTGGTGAGCCTATTGGAATCTTGGGTCTAGTAGGATCCGATGCCTCCGGTAAAAACGCTGGTATCTTGGCAATGATGAGAGCCGATTTGCTAGGAATCTTGAAGAAGCCTAGCTCTTCCACCTTGGCGAAATTAGCAAAAGCGTTCTAATCAAACGCCGTAGCAGAGTAACTAAGGTTCTACCGCCCGCTCAGTTGCAACGACTGAGCGGGTTTTTTCGATTAAGAAAACCAAGAAATTAACCGAGTTACATAAATGGATTCCAATAACGTATTTTTAAAATTTTTTGTCATTTTAGTTAGCCTAGTGTTTGGTGCTGGGGAGAGTGCTCAAGCGATGCAGTGGAAGGGTCGAAGGCAAAGCACCAATGTAGTGGATTTACGTAGTAATTCACCGCTAGATTTGGCGAAACAAAAACTAGAGAGTATTATTCTTAATATCGAATACCGCTCTAAAATCCCCCAGACGGTCCAGATTATGAGTAAATGTGAGGGTGGAAAAAAGGCATTAGCCTTGTTCCGTGCTGAATCGCAGAGGTTTCGCAATCGACATCGGGATATTTTCAAAACCACGGCTAAAGATCGAGATCTAGTGTTAACTGAAGCACAGTTAGCTAAAATCGCAAGCGCAACGAACAGCTGTGCCAAAGATTCCTCCGGTATATTAATGAATGATCTCGTGGCAATTCGACAGAAGACAATGGAGACACGAAAGTCTTTTCAAGAAGCCTTTCAAGAAACGCGAGATAAGTATGAAAAAGATAAAGCAAATGTAAAAAAATTTAGGGATTCTTTTGTCGGCTGCAATAGCGGCTTGCCGCCTAGGGGAATATTTGGGGCCGCGAAAAGTCGAACTCGCAATGGGTCGTATGAGGAGTCTATTTTACTCTCAGATGTTGTGGAAATGGAACAAGAGTTTGTGAATGGATATGATGAACTAATCCGGGTTTTGAATCAAAAGGCCACCCACATAGATGATTCTATCGCGAAATTTAAGGCAGTAGGTTGTTAGGACTGCCAAAATTAGTTCTGGCCTACATCTAAACTAAATGGCGTGAAGTTAGTGTTCGTATCGTAATGATCAACGCCCTCCGCGCGTTTTAGCGCGTTTACGATGAGGTAGGTAAAGGGTGTGATCACCACCTCCCAGCCAACTTTGATGAAGTAATTGCTGATCATCACCTTTATCAATAGATCATTCGGCCATAGCCCATAAAAGGCGATGGGATAAAAGAGGGCGCTATCCACGCCCTCGCCCACGATGGTTGAACCAATGGTGCGACTCCACAGCGCTTTTCCCTTGGTGAGAATTTTCATTTTGGCGAGCACAAACGAATTGCAAAACTCTCCGCAAAAAAATGCGATTAAAGATCCCAAAACTAGGCGTGGCGTGGAGCCAAAAACAGTTTGGAAAGCTTCTTGGTGAATCCAGCCCTCGGCGGGTGGAAGTTTCAACACAAACCAACTCATGAAGCTGGCAAAAATTAGTGCGGCAAAACCGGCCCAGACCACTTTGCGAGCGCGGGCATAGCCATAAACCTCCGTGAGCACGTCGCCAAACACATAGCTAATCGGGAAAAACAAAACTCCTGCGCCAAAAGTAAATCCAGCCACCGTAGCAATTTTCGAAGCCCCGATTAAATTCGAACAAAGCAGGATGCAGACAAATGCCGCCATGATGAAGTCGTAATAGCGAAAATTTTTTGCATTCAATGTGCGGATCCTCAGGGGGAGTGAGCGCAAACTATCCAATTTTTTCCGAGAATTCGCACGAAAATCCGACGACGAAGCCCCTAACTTGAGATTTTCAGAAAAAATTTTTCCTGCGAAAACAGGTATAAACCAAAATGGTTTTGTCGGGTAATGTTGCTCAGATCAAAAATAGCCACGCCCGACGACAAATACCCGACTAAAACAATACTTATTTATACCCGCTAACGAAGAAAAAGCAAAAAACTTCTATTTTCTTCTTAAAGAATTTTCTCTCCCTCCGAAGAGTGTTGTGCAGCAAGTAAAATTGCTGACAGTCTCCAAGCAAAGTTCCCTTGCGGGCGTGGGGCCCAAAAGAAGAGCGGTGCAGAGATTGAACGATGGTTCGCAAGGTAGCGAGTCTTCGAGAGTTGCCACAGGAAGGTAGAGGCAATTATTTGAGGAGGAGTTACTTATATGGGTCTACGTATTGCAACTAACGTTCAAGCTATGAACGCTCAGAGGAACTTGGGAATCTCTAACGAGAAACAAGCTCTCTCATTAACCAAACTATCTAGTGGTGCTCGAATCACAAAAGCTGGTGACGACGCTGCTGGTCTCGCGATTTCTGAAAAGTTGAAGGGCAGCATCCGCTCCATGCAACAAGCAAATCGCAACGCGAACGATGGTATCTCTCTTATCCAAACGGCTGAGGGTGGAATCAACGAAGTGTCAAACATCTTGCTCCGTCTCCGCGAGCTCAGTGTACAAGCTGCATCTGATACCGTGGGAGAAGTAGAAAGAGGTTTCACCGACAAAGAATTCCAAGCCCTAAAAGGTGAGATCGATCGTATTTCGCAAGTAACTAAGTTCAACGGACGTTCTTTGTTGAACGGATCTGGCGAAACTTTAGATTTTCAAGTGGGTATCGAAAACGACCCAGAACAAGACAGACTACAATTTGCTACCGCGGCTACTGACGTAACCTTGGGCAAGTTGGGCTTGTCGGAAACTGGAACCATGACGAAAGAACTCGCGCAAACTAACTTGGCGAAAATCGACATGGCCATCCAGAATGTGAACGAGAACAGAGCTTCGCTCGGAGCTTTGCAGAATCGATTGTCTTCGACGGTGAACAACCTCGGTATCGCTACTGAGAACTTGGCTGCCGCGAACTCTCGAATCCGCGACGTAGATATGGCGAACGAAACTTCGGAATTAACCAAGCAGAGCATCCTTTCACAGGCTGGTACTGCGGTTTTGTCCCAAGCGAACACTAGCCAGAACCAAGCGTTGAAATTGCTCTAATCTCTCGAAGGCTGGGCTCGAGCCCTAGCCCTCGGGCCCCAGATTAGCTACCTAACCCACGAAAATCAGAGGGCTTTTTTCCTCTGATTTTTTTTCGCAATAATACCTTACTTTTTTACTTAAGTTTTCTCACACGCTACCGAAAGGTTACACGTAACTAGTTGAGCATCTGAGTCGGTTAAAGGGACTGGCGGATGTTCAGCACTAAAAGGAGTGTAACCAATGGGCTTGAGAATTGCGACTAACGTACCTTCGCTGGCTACCCAGCGAAACTTGTCTAATACCTCGACGGAAACGAGCAAATCTTTTGCGCGTTTGTCTTCGGGTCAACGAATCACTAAATCCGGTGACGATGCTGCCGGACTATCGATCTCCAATAAGTTGGAGGCCAGCGTACGCGGCTTGAAAATGGCTCAGCGTAACGCCAACGACGGTATCTCTTTCGTGCAAACTGCCGAAGGTGGTATCAACGAAGTATCTAACATCTTGATTCGCTTGCGCGAACTCTCGGTTCAAGCAGCTTCTGACACCATCGGTGATGCAGAACGCGGCTTCTTGAATAAAGAAGTTCAAAGCTTGAAGAGTGAGATCGACCGAATCTCCCAAGTAACCAACTACAACGGAACAGCACTTTTGAATGGTGAAGGCGATGCCCTCACTTTCCAAGTGGGAACTGAAGCCGGCGAAATGAACAGAATCTATTTCGATCCTCAGAAAACGAATGTTCAAGTTTCGGCTCTCGGTGTGGAAGGCCTGGACTTGTCGCAGAAAGACGGTGCTCTAGACGCATTGGGAAATCTCGATGAGGCCATCAAGCGCGTAAACGAAAACCGTTCTGAGTTGGGTGCTCTGCAAAACAGATTACATTCTACTTCGAACACCTTGGGAATCACCGTAGAGAACCTATCTGATGCTAAATCTCGTATCGCTGATACGGACATGGCTGCAGAGACCTCTACCTTGATCAAAAACCAGATCTTGCAGAACGCAGGTATCGCGGTTCTTGCTCAAGCCAACACTGCACCAAACAACGCATTGAAACTTCTGTAATTCAAAAGGTCTGACACTAACCACAGATCTTAAGCCCAGCCCTGGCCGGGGGCGCGAGTCTTCGGCCAGGGATTTTTCAGGGAAGTTAAAGAAGGGGAATTTGTTATGAAAAAGGCTTTTAAATACTTGTTCACCGTGGTTCTACCCATCACAGGGTTTTCCGTTATCCTAGGCGCCTGTGCCAGCATGCAAAATTGTAACAATGATGCTTGTTACGACCGTCAGGTGAGCTCCTCTGATCCCTACAAGAAAGGCGAAATCGCCGCATGGGGTTCAGAAAAAGAAATGGCCGAGCAGGACGAAGAAAAAGATGTTGGGGTTCGTGAAACCAACCGTATGCGCAGGATTAACAGATGATTTTCCGTCGGGTGATTCTGCCATTTTTGAATGTCGGAGCGTTTTTGACGGCCGTTCTATTAATACTAGTTTAATCAGTCTTTTTCTCCTTAGGTCTTTGCCGGATGAATCCGAAAGGACACTAAGGAGAAAAGATGCAAACCGGAAAAATCTCCCCGATTTTTCGTTTTTTCATGGGCACGAAGAAATTGGATAATTCCAATAAGGACTCTTCGTCTCAGCAAAACTTTCAAGATTCTCCACAACACGAACCAACGGAAGAAGAGTTTTTACGGGCCATTGAGATTCTCAATGATTCTGAGGAATTTAAAAAAAATTGTCTCCAGTGTTCACCAATCACCGAGGGCGGCAAGCGAGCTATTTCCGTTAAGAATTCTTCCGGCACGCAAATACGCCTAATTCCAGGCACGGAAATCTATAGAACCATTTCCACCGTTCACGCCGCAGAAAGAAACCGCCACGGACGGATCCTGGATCGTCGTATTTAAAATTGAACCCAGTTAGTCTGCGCCACAAATCCAATTGTAGATCTGAGTCAACTTTCATACAGTAGAGTAAATGAATTTTTACTATCTTTCCGACCTACATTTAAAAGATGGAAATAGTACGCAGGCAAAAAGATTCTGCGGATTTTTATTAACGATTCCCAAGGCCGGAGACGTCGTGGTGTTTGGTGGCGATATCTTTGATCTTTTTATTGGGAATAAAAAGGTTTTCCGGGAGAGATTTGCCGAAATTCTTGGCGCGTTGGAAAAGTTGTCATTAGACGGGGTCCGGTTGATCTATTTAGAGGGGAACCATGACTTTCAAGTGCGGTCTGCCATAGGTAAAGGAAAAATTGAGGTGCAAACCGGTGACTTTCCACTGGTGATTGGTGGACAAAATTTTTGGATTTCCCATGGTGACTTGATTGATCCCGAAGACCGCGGATATCGCTTTTTGCGCTGGATAACCCGCAGTTTATTGGTGCGTATTCTTATTTGGCTTTTGCCTGGGGGGGCGATCGACGCCATTGGGAATCGCTCAAGCAAAGAATCACGCATGTACAACGAGCGAAGGGTAAATGAGAAAACAAAGGCTAGGCTGCGCGGTCTCTACTATGCGTTTGCCGAGGAAAAGTTCGCGTTGGGTTATTCGTATGTTTTGGTGGGCCACTCGCATATACGAGACTTGCGCGAGAGTGAGCGGGGAGTTTACGTGAATTTGGGTATATCATCTGAGTATGTTCCATTTGCGCACTTTCGTGCGGAGCAAAAATCC
>CAYZLH010000189.1:0-5918 GCA_964478795.1 uncultured Bdellovibrionales bacterium
ATGCGCTACCTCTGGCGCAAATTCATTGTGCGCACTTCGATGTTTGCCTCCCACGATATGCGCAATGAGTTGTTCATTCACTTGAGCTCCATGTCGCCCGGTTTTTTCCAGAAGAAACGCGTGGGCGATCTGGTGAGTTTATCTACCAACGATATTGAAGCCGTCCGCTTTTCTTTAGGCCCAGGGGCGCTACTCCTTTTTGATTCGCTGTTTTACTTTCTCGCGATTCCGCCCATCATGTTTTGGATTTCGCCCGAGCTCACCGCCCTTTCCTTTCTTCCTTTATTAATTGTGCCGTTTTTTGTGAGAAAAATGGAAGGTGTGATTCAAAAGCGCTTTCGTGAAGTGCAAGATCGCTTTTCTGATTTAGCTTCGCACTGCCAAGAAGCCGTTGGAGGAATTCGCATCGTCAAAGGCGCGGCCCTGGAGCCTTTTAAGGAACGAGAATTTTCTCAGCTGGGTGAGCGCTACAAAAAAGCCAACTTAAAATCTGCCCGCACTCAATCTAAATTGACGGCCGGCCTCGAGGGAATTCTTTCTGCTTCCACCACTGTGCTATTTCTGGTGGGTGGAGCCTTTGTGATCAACGAAAAGATTTCCATTGGGGTCTTTGTAGCCTTCCAACGCTATATCGGCAAAATGGCCTGGCCCATGGAAGGCATTGGTCTCGCGGCCAATATTTTCCAGCGCAGTATTGCTTCGCAGAAACGCGTGGATGAGGTGATGCTGCAAGAAGCGGGAATCCTTGAGCCCAAGAATCCGCAAACTTTGCAAAACTCTTCCGTGCCCATGATGGAAATCAAAAATCTTTCCTTCACCTATCCAGGAAACACTCAAGCCACCTTACAGAACATTAGTTTCCGACTCGAGCCTGGGATGAAATTAGGAATCGCCGGCGGTGTTGGATCGGGAAAATCCACCCTACTCGCCTGCATTGCCAAGATGAATTCCGTTTCTCGCGGCTCCATCTTTTTTGATGGCATTGATTCTTGTGATTTGTCTTCATCGGAAATTCGCAAACGAATTGCGATTGTACCGCAGGAAACTTTTCTTTTTTCACGTAGCATTGGCGACAATCTTTTGTATGGAAGTCCGGCCTTTACCGCCGATGCCGAAACCCGTAAGCGCGAGGCGCAGCGTTCGGCGGCGCTTGCCGCTTTAGACACTGAAGTGGCTCGTTTGCCGAAGGGTTACGATAGTGTGCTGGGCGAGCGCGGCACCAATCTTTCCGGCGGTCAGCGACAGCGACTCACCATTGCGCGGGCCATTGCCTGCAATCCGCAGCTGATGTTGTTGGATGACTGCATGAGCGCCATCGATAGTGAAACGGAACATCGCTTGATCGAAGGAATCTTGCAGGCCTCCCGTGGAATCAGTTTGATTTTGGCCTCCCACCGAATTTCCTCATTTGTGCACATGGATTGGATCTTGGTGATGGATTCCGGACGGATAGTGGCGCAGGGGCGTCCGGCCGATATGATTCGCAGTAATAGTACGTTGGCGGAACTTGCCAAAAAAGAAGAACAAGCAAATTGGGATTTATTAAAATGATCGTAAGAAAGCCCGACATGCTCGACGAGTTAAACGGTAAGCCCTTTGATCCCAAGGTGGCGCACCGTCTACTGCCGCATTTGCGACCGAATTTAATTCGTCTTTGCCTTTCCATGAGTTTGGTTTTTCTCTCCGCCGGTATTGCCCTTTATACCCCTCAGCTGCTGGGAAAAATTGTGGATAAAGCGCTCGTCCCCCGCGATCTCTCCCTCTTGTATCAGCTAACACTGTTATATTTTGGCCTGGAAGTGTTTCGCTTGATCGCGGTTTACGTACAAAGCTATCAGCTACAGAAAATCGGGCAGATGGTGATGCAATCCATTCGCTCCGATCTTTTTGGTCGCATCATGCGGATGCCGATTCCCTTCTTCGACCAAAACTCCACGGGAAAATTAGTGACTCGAGTTACGAACGATACCGTGAACCTTTCAGAATTATTTAGCTCCGGTTTTGTGATGTTGCTTTCCGATGTGCTGCTCATCGTGGGCGTGATTACGGCCATGCTTGCCCTGCATTTCAAGCTGGGACTCTTGGTAATCTCCGTGTTTCCGCTCATGGTGATAGCGATGTTGTTTTTCTCAGGAAGATTGCGAATTGCGTTTCGCGGGAGCCGCGAGGTTTTGGCCAAGCTCAACGGTTTTTTCGCCGAGCAAATGTCGGGTATGCCAGTAGTGCAGCTCATGGAGCGAGAAAAGTTTGAGCGCGAAAGTTTCGAAAAAATTTCGGTAGATTATCGCGATAAGCAATTCCAAGGCGTTTATCTTTATTCTCTCTTTCATCCCACCATCACGATTTTAGGGGGAATGTCGGTGGCCATCGCCCTGTGGTTTGGACCAGCCTACGTGGGCGCCCAGGAAATCGCCTTAGGAACATTCGTGACCTTCCTGGCCTATGCCCAGGTACTGTATCAACCAGTGCGCAACATCACCGATCGTTACAATATTTTCCTCGCAGCGATGTCGAGTGCTGAAAGAATCTTTAGTTTGCTCGATATGGCCGAGGAGCCGGGACTCCGGGAAGAAGAAACGCACGCTTCCCGTCCGCACCTGGGCACGTTGAAGTTTGATAATGTGACCTTCTCCTACCCGATCACCGATGAGCCGGAACGGGCGCCGGCTTTGCAAAACATGAGCTTTGAAATTCGCGAGGGCGAAACAGTGGCGCTCGTGGGTCATACCGGTGCGGGCAAAACCACCGTGACCTCGCTCCTCTTCCGTTTCTATGATCCCAGCTCGGGCACCATTGAATTTAACGGAATTGATTTGAAAAAATATTCCAAAAAAGAGCTGCGCGAACGCATTGGATTTGTGCAGCAGGAAGTGTTTCTTTTCTCAGGAACTTTACGGGAAAACCTCTCCCTTTTGCGCAGAGGTGTGAGCGACACTGAAATATTGGCGGCTTGCGAACGCACGGGCTTCGCGAAAATTTTGCACAAGCTACCGCAAGGATTAGACACCCTACTGGAAGAACGCGGCACCAACTTTAGCCTGGGTGAGCGCCAGATTCTCGCCTTTACACGAGTGTATTTGCAGCGTCCGGATTTGTTGGTGTTAGACGAGGCCACTTCCAGCGTGGATCGTGAATCGGAAGTGCTCTTACAGCGCGCCACCAATGAGTTGATGAAGAATCGTTCGTGTTTGGTGATTGCCCACCGCTTGGAGACAGTTCGCCATGCCGATCGGATTCTCGTGCTCGAGCGTGGGAAATTAATGGAAGTGGGTAGCCACGAAGAGCTGCTGGCCCGCGGTGGAATTTATTCGCACTTTGTGGATTTGCAGGGCACTTCCGGTTCTCTCTCGGAAACCACGCACTAGATTTTTTCCGAAATTCGCAAGTGTAACTCGCGAAAGTTCAACAAATTAGAAATTAATGTCCCGAATTTTCAGACGCAGCCGCGACTACTCTTTCTTTGCCTTGGGCGCAGCGGATGAATCTGCTTTCGGCGCAAAGGCGAAGGGATAATGAACATCGACGGTGCCGCCACCCATTGGCTCCGTAAAAACCATTCGATTAATCACTTCAAGTACACAAGATTCCACTTTTTCGTTTTTAAGCGTGGTCGAACTTATTTCTGCTTTCGTAACCTTGCCGTCAGAGCCGATCGTAAAATGAGTATTTACTTTTCCAGAAGCTAGCGGCTTCGAACTATTGAGTTCTTTGGAATAACAATGCTGTACCTGACGAACGTGGCGCTTGACCATTTCGTCGATTACCTTTTTATCTAATCCGCCTTTTGCCCCTTTTGATTCGGAGGTGTCAGCGGCTAGCGCAGCTGTGTTGAGAAGTACAATACACATGAAAGAAGTGAAAACATATCTTCGCAACATAGAACCTCCCGACGAGATGTAAACAAATTGTATCCCAAACATTGAATTTGAATCCAATTCAATTTCCTTAGCCTAAGGCTGCGCTTTATCTTTCAGAAAAGCCAATGAACCGCGCACGCTTTTGCGAAATCCCGGCGAACATTTGGCCAGCATTACTTTGTGCGAAGGATCTTCCGTTACAATAAATTCTTGCTGAGGAATTTTTAGTGCCGTGGAATAAATACCGTCGCGCGAGAGATGCTCAAATACGCCCGTGGTATCGGAGGATAGGGCGATGAAAGAAGGTGGCATCGCTTTGATCCGCTCTTTCCGCTCCAAGCGGCGCACCGCTGCGCCCAGGGCACAGGCGCCTGCCAGTGAAATTTCTGGGTTGAACGCCGGAAGTTCAAGCGACGAATCCCCACAAACTTCCGCCACTAATTTTTCGATTTCCATTTCCGCTACTTGTCGGATTAGCACTTCGTCTCGTCCTTCTTTACATTTTATATCTGAGGAATAGTCGTAGGCGATTTTGGCCGCACAGGCTGCCAGTAACTTTTTCTTGGCCTGGGGATTGAGCGCGAAGGCTGGATCAAATCCCACAAATCCAAAAAAACGCCCTGGATCTTCGGTGGCTTGTAGCGCCGCTACGGTGGCGCCAGTGGAGTGTCCGCCGATATAAAGCGGACCGCCGAGTCGAGCAGCGATGTCACTGGCAAACGAAACATCCTTCTGCCACTTGTTGAGGCGAGCTTCATCAAAAAATTCATCTTCACCGCCGTGGCCATACAAGAGGGGAAGCACAACATTGTAGCCATTTTTCTGATATTCAGCGGCGACGTCGTTTAAATGGCGCGGACTTGCCGCCAATCCGTGCACCAACACAATGGTACCTTGAAATTCTGCTTTAGGATTGGCGGTCAGTAGATAGGGCAGGCCTTTTTTGGTGATCCCACAATTACGATAGCTACCCGAATACTGAGCAAATGCCTCTTTGGCCTGTTCCGCACAATTCGCAATATCGCACTTTGGCACCCGCAGGGCCACGTCGCACGCTGAAACGGAATTCGGTAACGCCCACAGGAGCAATAGAGAAAGCAAAAAAACTCTTAAAAGATCGACGGGAACCACCCTTTGATTCTAGGGCGACTTCCCCTCTCCAGGCAAATCTATTCGGGGTCCAATGCCGAAGTTTTAGAAGACAAAACCATTCAGCTCGGAATCCCGCCTGTGCAGCTGTAATTAAATTTCCTAATTTCTGCTAGCTGTCATCTGCACTAGAATCTCTGCACAATACGAAGCGAGACCCTCGATCCTCTTCTAAATTACGGGAGTGGTTATTAGTATCTAAAGAGATTTTGTTTTAAAAAATTCCCAAATCACATCGGTAGCATTGATGGCGGAAGAAGGCGGAGCCCTGTTTCTTCCAAAAAGTAGCTGCCCGCCCGGCCAGGAATGCCCGCCATCTTCCGTCGCACAAAGTTGCACTTCGGCTTTATTTTTGCATGAAGAATAGAGGTCACAATTGGCCTTGGGGTCTGTAAATATTCTTTTTGCTGGATTTGGGCATTGATTCAGCTTGGCCCACTTTTCGAAAGTGTCGGGCACCGAATTAAATTTTGTTCGTTTCGCTTTTTCAATATTTGGGTTATTTCCAATACCGCCATAAAATAAGGCCTTGTCATCATCCTTGGCATGGATGAGAAGCACAGAAATATTTTGTTTTAGGTTACATTCTTCCGTCGCATCTGGTCCAGCAACTGACGCTATTGCGGTGAAAATATTTTGCGTGTCACAGGCTAGGCGATAAGCCATCATCCCGCCGTTAGACATTCCAACAGCAAAAACCTTTTTGGGATCAATATTTACTTGTTTCTTAATGATTTGAACCATTTCGGAGATAAATTTCACGTCATCAATATTCTCATCTTTGGCAGCAAGACAACATTTACCTCCATTCCACGAGGCCTGTTTCCCTGAGGGCAGTTTGCTATAGCCGTTTGGAAATGCCACCACAATGCCTTCCTTATTTGATTTGCTGATCAGTTGATAAAGTCGATC
>CAYZLH010000190.1:0-5873 GCA_964478795.1 uncultured Bdellovibrionales bacterium
CGATGTCGGCAATCCCAGTGCGCGGAGGTTGCATAAGGCTTCGAAGGCAGCAAAACATATCAAGATCTATACGTACAAGAATCCAGTTCCCTACTTAAAAGAGTTGGAGAATGAAAAAATTCATCAAGCGGAGAAAATTGCCATCTATTCCATTGATCCGGAATTTTTGCAAAATTTAGAGACCAATTTGCAAAAAAGTAATGAATGGTCGGTTTTGCGGAATGAAGAATCTCTCACCATCCATATTGGAGGAGATTCCTATACCACCGACTTAGTTTCTCACTCCCTTTTGCCCTAAGGAAAAAATGTTACATATCTTTATCGATGCCGATGGTTGCCCTGTAAAAGATGAGATCTATAAAGTAGCTGGCCGCTATCAACTTCCCGTAACTGTGGTGGCCAATCAAGAATTACAGATTCCCCAGAATCCCTTAACAAAAATGGTTGTGGTGCGCTCCGGACACTTAGATGCCGCCGATGATTGGATTGCCGATCACGTTGCGGAAAATGATATCGTGATCACCGCTGATATTCCCTTGGCAGATCGCTGCCTAAAGGCTGGCGCGCGAGTGTTACAACCCAAGGGGGAAGAGTTCACCATGGATGGTGTGGGCGATGCATTGGCCACCCGGGAATTGATGCAAACCTTGCGACAGTTTGGATCCGTCAAGGGCGGACCTCCACCCATGGAGAAAAAGGATAAATCAAAATTCTTAGGGAAATTGGATCAGATCATTCAATCCATTAAACGCGGGAAATAATAATCGCGGGAAAAAGTAATCGCGGGAAAAAGTAATCGCGGGAAATGATTTTATAAGAGCTGCTGGGCAACTCTCGATAGTCCATACACAATGGAATGAAAGTTATTGTGCTGCTGGATTTTTTCCTCACCAAATCGTTTGGCGAGGGCCGCTCGTAAGGAAAAAACTCTGGCCGTGCCTCCGGTGGCGCAAACCAAATCTACTTTCGCATAGGAGATGCCAGCCGCCTTCATGGTTTCATCCATGGAATGGAGAATCCGATCCAATACGTGTTCGGCATATTGCTTAAACTCTGGGCGGGAAAATTGTTCCCGTATTTTCATCCCCGAATATTGATAGAAAAATTCCGCGGAATCTTGATCCGATAATTTTCGCTTCGTCGCTTCAATCTCTTCAAAAACAGCAAAACCAATTTGTTCGTGAATGAGACTCGATAGATTTTCCATTTTTTGATGATCTTCCGCGCCCAACGACCATGATTTTACGTTCTTTAAGAATTCCTGCATCTCCCGATCCCGCAAAACAGAAATCTCCGCCGGGGAGCAAATCTTTTCCATTAACATTTTGGGCATGGTGAGTACGTTTTCGCCAAATGGAGCCTTGTATTGCACTTCGGCGCCAAAGTGTTTGGCGATTCTTCCGCGCATCAATGATCCATCTAAAGCATCGCCAGCATAGGAAACCCCGCCGAGCGATAGCACTTCTAGTTTCTCGTGCGGACTCATGCGAATTACCGTGAAATCAGAAGTTCCACCGCCAAAGTCGGCCACAAAAACGATCTTCGCCTCAGTTAGGGTGGTTTGAAATTCATAGGCTGCCGCCAGTGGTTCGGCGCAGAATTCCACATGTTTAAATCCCGCGCGATTGGCGGCCGATTGCAGGCGATCCTGGGCAAAACGATCATCGGCATCATTATCGGCGAATCTTGCGGGCCGGCCTAATAATACGGAGGTCACATCCTTTTGAAAGTGGGCGTTGGCGCGTCTTCTCATCTCGCCCAAAAAGGTGGCAATGATGTCTTCCAAATAGAAGGCGCGGTTGTTCACAAAGGTGCCCACGAAGGAGCGAACGGGGAGGAACTTTTTGATCGACCGGATTAAACGACCCTCCATATCGTTGGCCGCATATTCTTGCGTGGCTTTTGCGCCAAAGTAACAAACTTCCGGTTTGGGCAAATAAAGAATCGAGCGCATCACGCTGGGATCCTTGGCCTCGGGATCCAGCGGAACCGCTTGGAAGAGTTGTTCCTTGGTGGCAGCACTTAAAAGAGAGTTGGATGTTCCAAAATCGATGGCGTAAATCACAGATTCTTAGAATCGCACAAAAACAGGAAAAGGGTAAATTTCTGTGTGGTTAACTGG
Organism: uncultured Bdellovibrionales bacterium; assembly: GCA_964478795.1. Taxonomy (GTDB): domain Bacteria; phylum Bdellovibrionota; class UBA1018; order CAIPTA01; family CAIPTA01; genus JAKFYM01. Next base: position 2,123 of record CAYZLH010000190.1, read on the forward strand.
GTGTTGGGGGACTTTTGGATTTTACCTGCCGCAGGTAAAATTCCTTAAGGAGTCCCAGTATTCAATTAAGCTAAAAGCGCCTCAATGCACGAAAGCACATTGGTCTTTGCCCGGCTCCAGAGGCCGTGCATTTCCATGTTTTAGGTAATGGGCTCACGTGCTTCATTTCAGAACTAGCGCCACAACGCACGCGGCTCAATTCGATGTTCGCGCTTCCGTTTTCGGATCTTTTGAACTTAGCTCTCAGGGAGCACTTGGAAGCGAACGCTAAAAAATAATTGGGTTTTTCGTCAACATAAATGGAATCTGAACGGGTTGCCTGTAAAAGCTCCACAGTTTTGGGATGCGTGGCAATAATATACATATCAGAATAGCCGATTTCTTTCAGCGAGGCCGCGAAGGTTGAATTACTGAAAAGGGGTACCAGAACAATGTTTACTAGTAAGAGCAACTGTTGAGTAATTTTCATCAAAATGATTCTGGCCCAACACCATTCTTGCTGTAAAGGGTTTGATTCTTTACTTAACCTAATGGTCAATGAAAAGATTTACCTGTGCGATCCAGCACTATTAGTGCTGATTAAAGCCGAACACTAATTCTGAATGGGTCACAATCCCAAGTGCAGATTTCAGATAACAGTTGGGCAGTTTGCCGGAGTCGCTGTGCGACTCCGGCAGGATATTAATGTAAAGCTTTTTTGAATTCTTCGGTCAGGGCGGGGGCGACTTGGAATAAGTCGGCCACGATGCCGAGGTCGGCTTTTTGGAAGATAGGAGCATTGGCGTCGGTATTGATCGCCACGATCAATTTGGAAGAGCGCATGCCCGCCAAATGTTGAATCGCACCGCTGATCCCGAAGGCCATATAGAGCGAAGGGGAAACGGTTTTTCCCGTTTGACCCACTTGATCCGAATGCGGACGATAACCAGCATCAACGGCGGCTCGGCTCGCACCCACCGTGGCGCCAATTACACCGGCCAAATCTTCCAAGATTTTAAAGTTCTCGGCGTTCTTCAACGAACGACCACCAGAAACAATGCGATCCGCTTCGGTGAGATCCACTTTTGAACCCGCACCAGCCTTCGCCACCACTTCTTTTACTTTGGCGCGAATGGTTGGGAGAGTTACCGCAGCGTTCACGGTTTCAGTGGTTCCAGGTTTTTCAGGCTTCATTCCGAGCGAGTTCGGACGAATCGTCGCCATCGCAGGCTTCGCACCCTTGAAATCCACCGTGGCTAAAACTTTTCCGGAAAACATCGGGCGCTTCGCTTCAATCGTAGAACCACTCACATTCATGGTGGTGCAATCCGAAGCCATGGCCGTATCCAACTTCACCGCCGCACGGGGGAAAAAATCCTTCACCTGCGCCGAAACCGAACCCAACACCAAATCGGCGCCCACAGATTTCGCCACTTCCGCTAAAGCGGCACTAAAACCTTCCGGCGAATAGTGCGCTAGTTCGGCATTCTCTACCAAATGCGCCTTGGCCACGGAATATTTTTGCAGATCGCCCGTCATGGCGGCAAGCGAAGTGCCCATCAAGACCGCATGAGTCTCCACCCCCCAAGCCGCAGCGTTGGAGAGAATCTCTAAAGAACCCTTTTTGATTTTTCCACTGGAGTGTTCGCAATAAACTAAAACTTTCATGGTCTCTCCTTAAATCACTTTCATTTCGTTATGCAGAATTTTTACCAACTCTTGAGCCGCAGCATTGGCATCCCCGGAAATCATGCGGCAACTGCCACGCTCTGGTGGCAACGCCATCGCGCTATAACCCAACTTCATCTGCGACTCGGAAAGATCCAAATCACCCAAGGCGAGCTTTTTGATCTCTTTCTTCTTGGCCTTCATAATGTTCGGCAAGGAAGCATAACGAGGTTCGTTCATTCCTTTTTGCGCGGCAATCACCGCCGGTGTGGGCACTTCGTATTTCTCAATGGCTCCACCCTCAATCTCCCGCTCCAACTGCAAAGTGCTGCCATACTGCGCACGCAACACCACCGTCACCGCCGGTAGATTCAAAAATTCCGCCATGGCCTGATGCACTTGCGAAGCATCATCGTCGATGGCTTGCTTACCCGTGAAAATCAAATGCGCTGGACCATTCTTCTCAATGGCGCGCGCCAAAGATTTGGCCACCAAATAGGAATCGGCAAATTCCGGCGTGGTCACATGAATGGCTTCATCACAACCCATGGCCAAAGCCGTGCGCAAAGCTTCCACCGCACGATCCGGTCCCGCCGTCACCACCGTCACCGTGGCGCCCGCATTTTTCTCTTTAAAGCGAATGGCTTCTTCCACTGCGAATTCATCGTAAGGGCAGAGAATCCACTTCACGCCCGCCGTGTCGATGGATTTGCCATCGCCCGCAATTTTGATTTTGGTCTCAGTATCTGGCACTTGTTTGATGCAAACGAATATCTTCATGCGTTGCTCCATATGGGTTTTATCGTCCCCCAGCAATAGCACAAAATCTGTTTTGGGGCAGAGGGGAAAACGGCAAAAGAAAGAATCTAGGAGAAAATTGGAGCAGCGCGCAGTTCTAGCCCTGCGGCTTGTAGTTGGGGTCTTCCACGTCGCACTTCGGATCTTTGGGCGAACATTCCAAATTCAATTTTGGCGGCACAGGATCCCGCACGGGCGCAATGGGCGGACCCTTCACCCCACAGGCCGAAAGTGTAAACAGCAGCAGCATGAGCGCGAAATAGTTCAAAATTTCACCACCACACCGGCCAATAAGCCGTCACTACCAAACTCCACCCGCCCGTCGATGGATTCACTCATCACCAACTGCCCTCCGGCACCACCCACTAGGCGGCCGCCACGAATGGGACTCAAATCATTATTGCTATTCCCCGTGGGCGTATTGTCACTCTGAAAAATGGTGACCACATTTTGCTGATAGCCAATATAGGGATACAAGCGAAACAACCGGCTGAGCTCCACCAAATACCGCAAGTTGAAACCCAAAGGAATCACCCGAATATTGGCCACCCGATTGTCGGGAAAGGTGTGCTCAAAATTGTAAACACCAAATCCAAACTCCACCGACATCAAGGCCGGCGTGCGCATCCGCAACCAATAATGCGTCTTAAAAGTATAGGCATAACGCACAGAATAGCCGTGATAGGTGGAATAAGAAGTGTTCGAATTGGCATTCAAATCCGGATTGGAGGGCGTGGCCAAGGCGCGGTTGCGATAAATATTCGTGCCCACGGTGAAATTGTGGGTCTTATAGGTTTGCGGCACCGGCAATTTTGGCCGCAATGCGATTTCCGGAGTGTAATCATCGTCGTCAAGATCCGGCGTCTCTTCCGAAGACTTGGCTTCCATAAAAGTTTCGTTGGCGGGGTTATCTAGCTCTTGCTCCCGATCGGCCACATAATCGGGCAAATTCTCCGCCTCATCAAAGGGCTCGCCATAAAGCATTTCGTAATCGGATTCCACCTGCGGGCCGGCTTCCATATATTTTTCCAAAACCGCCACGATGGAGTAGGTGGGCGCCACCCGAATCACGCGGCCCGCCGCCACCTTCGCATTGCCCTCACTAAAGAGCACCGGCTCACCTTGCACCACACCGGCGTTACTGCCCACCGTCACCCGAATCAATTTTCCGCTGGTGCTGGATTCCGTCACTAAAACGCCGCGTTTTTCCGCCCAGGCTGGCGCTGTGGAGAGGAGGAAGGGAACGAGGGTGAGGAGAAAAGACGTCTTGAGCATCATGTACTATAACGATAGTGTGGGAGGGAAG
>CAYZLH010000191.1:0-5872 GCA_964478795.1 uncultured Bdellovibrionales bacterium
TCGGAGACAAGCCATCACTTTCATCAGATCAAAAAAATTCCGATCGCTCGACGGTCATAAATAGAATGCAAGCTCGGCTCCTCAGGGAGAATCCGGTTTACTGGGAAATACTCATCTATTTCGGATGCTTTTATGGGAAAAAAATTCCAACATTGAGGGAACTGGCAAAAGAATTCGGACTCAAGGTGACTTCAGCCACCGAACTTGTCGAAGAACTTTACGAATATGGCCTCCTAGATAAAACCGGCAAGGGAGAGTTCGCATCCAAAGAGTGGACCTTCATCCCCTATGACGATGAATTCAAGCCCCTTCGGGATTTCAATTTTAGAAGAGCGTTCGATCAGTTCCTGACCGCAGATACCGAACATCAATTCCGAACAACAATCACCTGCCCACTTCTTCCAAAACATCAAAAAGTTATCGAAGCGAAATTTCTCGCACTCACAAACGAGTTGATCGATCTCTCTGATCGAGAAAAGACGGCCGATGCAATTCCTTACACGATAGGAATATTCTCATCTCCAAGGAGATTCGGGAATGACTAAGCTCTACACATTTCATTTCCTGGTCGAGTTGATCGCAGCAGTTTTTTGGAGTTGCTGGGCCGCGACCTTTCTTGTCACCGGCAACACAGTCGCAGACACGGCCCTGATTCTCGCTTCGTTTTTTCTAGCGCAAGCAATTTTCGAAGTACCCACCGGTTATTGGGCAGATCGCTATGGACGAAAACTCTTTAGCGTTTCAGGTCTCGCACTAGTCGGCCTGGGCTTTGCCTTTGTCGGATTTTCAAAGTCGGTCCCCGGATTTGTCACGGGCTTTTTCATCTCGGGCCTTGGCATCACTGCAATGTCGGGGGCTAAGACATCTTGGCTCTTGGGTCTCGCGGCAGAGAAAAGTCGAAGTCGACTTACGACCGAGGAAGACAAAAAGCATTTCTTTCTCAACCTTCATCTCGTCGGACGACTAGCAACGATTGTCGGCGCATTCGGAGGTGTTGAACTTCTGAAAGCTTACCCCGATAAATTCTGGATCATCGTCGGTGTCCTGGCTGTCGTTTTTTCACTGTTCGGGATGGCGGTAGAGGACGGCAAGAAAGCCAAGACAGAATCAGAAGAAGAAAGGTTCAAGCTCTCCCAACTACTGCACGAGATTCGAAGGCCTGCACTCGCACTTGCAGTAGCATCAATTCTATTTTTCGGAATCGAAAACGGGATACGAAATCTGATCTATCAGCCTTTTATTCTGGAAATTTCCGGAGGAAATAAAATCTATCTTGCCTACTTCCAGGCAATCCTGGCCGTTCTGCGACTCGGCGGAATTCTTGTCTACATGGGATTAAAACTTGCAAAGAAGCACCGGCTCTCGATTCCTCTTCTAATTTTCCCGCTACTTTGGTTTGGAATCTCGGAAATCATATCGGCAAGATTGGACAGTTTTTGGATCTTCGTCGCAATCTACGGTTCAGCGGTTTTTTGTCTTGGTTGGTTTTTCCCACTGAGGGAGCAGTATTTTAATTCGATTGTCCCCGAGAGACTTCGGGCGACACTTATATCCTTCGATAGCATGGTCATGAATTTGGCCTCGGCTACGACACTCGTGGGCCTCTACGGATCTATCCAGGGAAGCGTAAGATCTTTGTGGGTGCTTTCGGGTTCAGCATTGATAGTTTCCTCGCTTGCGTTGCTCGGCTCAGAGGGGAAGAACAGAATACGGAACTAAAATGTCATTTTTAGATGATGCGTTCTCCGATGGAAACGCCACCCAGCAACAAGTGTATTCGGAATTTTTTCAAGAATTGATGATCTGAATTTCCTCGATGCTCTGGCAATTCAGATCACGAGACCTACTTACAGATCGACTCGTAAATGGTGTGATTTATGAATTGGGACCGAAGGATCTTGCACCCTGAGGCTTTAATTTCGGGAATCTTATTTTTAACGAATTTTCCAGATATCTCCTTTAAGCAGGTGTTTTTTTTCCGGTCATAGAAAAGTTTTTCTTCGTAGATCTCAGTTGCGACTTTGCTCTACAAGAACCACGAAACCAATGTATCAACTCAAGGAATACAGATTATGCTACTTTCTTGTCCACTCCATCAAATAAGTTTTTTAAGTCGCACTTTAGTGTTTCAGCTTCGCGTGGAACGGCCAAGTCGCTTGAATTGATTCGAAATGATACTGTAAAAAACTCGCTTTCCCATGAATAGGACTCGACATCGGAAGAGTAGACTTCTTCCGTAGATATTTGAGGTTTTCTCTGACTGTTGTATCTCGGCGGCGCAAGGCCTCCGGAGATTTCTTCGTATCTACGGTTCCGATGAATTAACCTGTCTCCGAAGTTTAGAAATCGGTCGAATATGGCCGGAAGCTTGGAATAAAAATCAGTGGAACTTCCAAACAGCATTGTTCGAAAAGAAAGAAGCCGGGCGAATAACCCACTCCCGGCTTCAAATTTCTTTAAGAATAATACTCTCCCGGACTCGCCGCTGCCAAGCAATTGAACGCCACCAAGGCTCAAGTCAATTGAACTAAGGTTAGAGCCAAGAATGCGGCTGACGTATTTCTTGGCCGGGCTCTCCATTTTTTCATCCATATTGTGGCCGAAAAGAAGTGGTCTTTCTGGCCGGCAGCCATCTTTGGATTTTGCTAAAAAAGGAAAGCTAATTGAAAATTGCCAAGGACTTTGTAGCCCCATAAATTTTCCTTCAGTGTCGAAGCAGAGCCATAAATTTTCGGACTGCAGATAGAGAAAAGTATAGGAGAATGGTTGAGGGGGATAAGAAATCAGATCGACTCCAAATTCTTTCTCAATTCCAGCCATGCCTTCATATAATTCTTGATCCGTCGGGATCTCTAATAGTTTTTTAAGGATGGCTGTTGGATCGAAGCTGAAATTCAAATACAGCTTGAAACCCTTTCGAACTGAGAGATCAACCTCGTAGTCTGGAACTCGATTCTCGCTTGTATTTTTTGCAGAGTCTCTGTTGTTCGCCAGCTGATTGCGCAATCCTTTTTCCACTAGGAAGAAAAATAATTTTATTGGTTCCAAAAAAATGGTTCTCAATGAAAGGTCGATGCTTGACGAAAGTCGTTTAAGGCCCCTCGCCGGTGTCATAAAAAGTGCGCTTATGAATAGAAGAAAAAATATAACTGCCAGTCCAAGGAGATATCCCATAGAATTCGTATCGAACTCTTTAGCGCTATTCTTGACGAAAGCATCTCAGAAAGCGTCGAGGAATGGGCCGTTGCGTTATGTTTGCTGAGCAGAGATCAGTGGGTCTTTATTTCAACTTACTAATTATTGGGAACGGCATCTCAACACGGTTAAACTGTACCAAAGTGAAAGTCAGATGCCCTGGCTGGGCTGGTTAAGATTTCTTTAAGTCACGATTAAATTCGATTCCTCGCAGTTTTAGGACGAAACTATCTGAGGGACTTTGCACGAGAGGAAGACAAAAAATGAAATCAGGATTGTTTTTAGTTCTTTGGGTTCTTGTTGGATTTATCACAGAAGATGCGATTGCCAATTTAGATGCAGCGGACATTATTGATCTCACGTCAGCTAAATTTAAGGGATCTGATGAAGACTTGCGGGGATTTCAGCTTAGAAATCCGAAAGCACTCCTTGTTGGGCCAACTTGGCATCCAGAAAAACGCCCCGGACTTATTTGGAACAGTCCGGCCCTACGCCGAGACAAGTCTCAAGAATTAGAGGCTGCTGATGACTATGAATTGACGATTGTTATTTTAGATAGATTCGGAAAAGAAGTGTTGCTGCTGAGAGCCGCCTATGGCGAAAAATTTTCTAAATCTGGAACTACCAAGATTACGCAGTCGGGGCCTTCGGATCATGGAGTGATTCTTCCGATAAAAAAATTGCCGCCATACGGAAAGATCCAGTTGTGGCTCAGCAAAATAGCGTGGACGCAGAAAAAGGGCTCAAAGGCTAATCCGGACAACATCGCCTTTTCGATGTCCGATCAGCTAAAAACAGTACATGAAGCAAAAACGTCACGTGATTTTAATGGGGAGGTTTATCTTAAGGCTAAGCTTGAAACCGCGCAGGGAACATTGATTGAAAAAAGCCCAAATTTTAGGGCTCTAGTTTTTAATTCGAAAGATCCAGAGTCGGTCGTAAACACCAATGATGAGTGGGGTGCTAAAACAGGAAACGCAAAGCTCTTCCAGGGTCGAATTGCGGAGGTCTGTAAGAAGTCACTTTGCGTGGTTGTGGTTGACTCTCGTAAAGAAAGATCGGGGTGTAAACTCTTGGTATCGAATGAAATTAAAGTGTCAGTTTGCAGTCCTGGCGGCTTATTTGCAACAGAGGAATGTTCGTCACAAACTCGGATTGAATGTGCTGAAGTTGAGATTCCAGATCTCAACCTGAGATTCAAGGAGGGGTCGGATCGAGTTTTTTTGATTTTGCCCGAAGATAGATTCGTTGATAACGGAAAGCGAAACAGGCGCCTGAAGATTGAAGTTTTCGGGAATGAGGTGCACTAGTTAAGAAGGTGTTTACATGTAGAAGTTTAGACTTAGTCTGACACGACAAAGGGCTTCGACGAAGTGCACGGTTCTTTTTCTCAACTCGCTGCAATTACAATAAAAAGTGTGAATCAAGCGATCTGTCGACAAAATCGACCTGATTTAAATCGATTTTTGCTTGCAATAGAACCCGTTTGAATTCAGCTATCCTTATCTCGCGTGTCGACGAGTCGCCTGTCCCATCAAAGACATTGCAAATGATGGAAATTTTTTTTCTTTGAATTACCTCTCCCCTTCTCCAAGCAGTGGGCTTTCCATGAGGAATCCACCTAAAATTCTCAAGTCGAGGAAAAAGGCCATGGATTTCGAGTCGTTTAAAGTCTAAATCATCAAATTTTGGAGTTACTGTTTGTCCAACATCCGATCTGGCAAAACCAATTTCCTGCCGAGCATCTGCAATATGCATAATATTGTTCTTCATCTCTCCATAGGGGATTGAAATCATCGGAGAGTATAGTGAGCCGTATATGGCTTGTACTACTGAGGCTACTACATCAAATGAGCTTCGAGATGTTCGAGGAGTAGATTCCAGCCATCTCTGATATCTGCACTGAAAGCTTCGGTCATAATTGAATGTGATGACACGAAATCCTTCAGGCGTATGCTCATATCTCCTCAAAAAATTTCGCATCCAGTCCTCGCCGCGTGGTGAGGGATTCTCACAAAATGCTAATACAAGTCCCACGGCCACTTGAAAAATGGCCTCTGCTAAATCAGCATCAACCTTCTCAGATTTCCGGATAAAAGCCACGTGTTCATCAACCGAATCGACCGTGGAATCAGTATAAGCATGATAAATCCTTTCGACTGCGCTCTTCCCAACTCCGCCGGGTCGTTGCACATCAAACTTATCAATAAAATCTGCAAAGAACTTACTCCGCGGAGCCGTTCGATGGGGTCGAGATTCGTCTAGGTAGTCCTCGAAAAGGTCCAATACACTATTCCGCAAGTCAGCCCCAAGAGGATAAGACAACCCATTCGGGTGAACAGCTTTTGAAGCTCCAGCACCAAATACATATAGATCCATAGACCCATTTGTATAAAGACCTCAGGCCCAAACACTCAAGCAATGAAGAATAAAAAATGTTGAAGCCGAATAAGGAGAGATTGGGTTAGGTCATGGCGCGTCGCGGCAATCTCCTAATCAAAAAACGATTAATGCCGAAAAGCTTTGGTGATGAAAGATTTTTGCAAGCCGACTTTCTTGTTCCCGCTACTAATTTTACTAGGAGGCTGCGGAATCAATGGCAGGTTTGCCTTGTCGCCCTCTGGACCGCAAGGGATTTTCCAGAGGATCGATACTAGAAATGGAAAAGTTTCAACCT
>CAYZLH010000192.1:0-5856 GCA_964478795.1 uncultured Bdellovibrionales bacterium
CGAAGCAGGTAGCGATCGGCCACAGTTTTTAGTCCGAAATATTCAAAAAGATCATCGCGCTCGTGGCGAATGGCAAAATCAATGGCCTGAGAGTTTTCACGAACAAGTCGTAATACGTGCTCATTTAGTAAGCCTTGCTCGAAGGCTGTTTCAACGTAATCGGAGAATACTTCATCCCGGCCCACTTCCTTCATGATGCCTTCGGCGAGCATGCGGGCAGCTACTTTGGAGTAGTTGGGTTCGTCGGCCATTAACATGACGGCGTTAGAAATGGAGAGTTGGTCTAATTCTTGGGTGGTGGAATTATTGTGGAGTCCCGCAATGGTTCGCTTAGCGATCTCGATGGGTTCTACGTTGTCTAATCCTCGACAGGCCCGATTGACCGCATCAAGAATTTTTTCCATTCGAACCGTTTCCCTGGTTCCGTCGCGTTTAATGACTTCCATCATGGTTGTAATGCCTCCAAAAAATCGAAAAAAAGACCCTCACGATTCACCATGAATCGCAAAAATTCCGTTTGTATAAAAGTTCCCCTCGTGCGCATTCGAGAAAACTGCTGAGAATATTTTTTCTCACTTCACCACAGCGAGACATTCTCACCAACTCTTCGAACACACCCACTGAACCGTGTGCCACCGGCATCTCCACATGCGCCGAACGAATACACTTCTTGATATCGAGGCTCATCCGCTTCCGTGAGTGTTGCGCTTCCCTGCGTCCTCGACCCTTCGCTCTTCGCACTGGCGGCTCTTTCGAGAGAGATCCCTCTAGAGGGCCAACCGATGGTGGTAGTGTCTAAAGAAAACGCTATCGGTTGTGGTGAACACTGTCAATTCGAGAAAAAAAAATTCCATAGAGCGGGGCAGAAATGTCGAAACTGTCAGACACTTGCTCACAATTCTTACACATTTCCTACACAGAACCGGATCGGCCCTCCGCAAAAAATGGGGATAAATCGGAATTCGAAAAATACTTCTTGAAATGAGACAAAACCGTGTTCTCAGTTTTTTGGGCCGCGCTTTTGTTAGCTAGTGCGAAAAATGTTTTGTAAATGTCAGAAAATAAACTTTTCTCGCGCGAGACGTCTCGGAAAATCGAATTCTTCGGTAAGATGAAATGACTATGTCTTACGTATTGATCGTCGATGACGAAGAAGATTTGCGGGAAATTATCAAACTGTCGGTGGAGACGGTTTTTGCTGGTGATATTCTTGCGGCCAAGAGTGGTAATGAGGCCATTCAAATCCTAAAAAAACACGGTGCACCAGCAGCCTGCATTTCCGATTTTCGCATGGCCGACGGTGGCGGCGACATAGTTTGGGAGTATCTGCAAAAAAATCATGCTAACGTGCCGTTCCGATTTTGCTCTGGCTGCGATCTCGATGAAATTCGCCAAAAGATTCCGCAAATTTCGCACTATCTCTCCAAGCCCAGTATTCATGAACCTTTGATTCAATTTTTTCAAGAAGAAGTGCTCAAACATTCCGGCGATTCATCGGCAGCTGTGGCGGAATATCTGCCGGTACGTCTATCCCTGCTGATCCGTATGGGATTTGTGAAATCGGATCTGTATTTAAAGCTTTCCGAATCGAACTTCGTAAAAGTTTTTCATTCGGATTCGGAATTTACTCCCGAAGACGGATTGCGATTTCTCAAAAAAAACGTGGTGACTCTTTTTATCGCCAAGAGCCAGGCACCGAGCTTTATTCATGATTTTGAAAAGTCGCTGGCCATTTACCTCCAAGATAAAAACGGGCTTGATCCGGGAGCGCTTACGGATTTTGCCGTGGAGTCCATCGAAGCCACTCGTCGCTTGGTGCAGGTATTTGGGTTTCAAGCGGAGACCATTCGTTTAACCCAGCAGAGTTTAGAAATGGTGAATCGGGCCGTGTTGGCCCAGCCCGATCTTAAGAAGCTGCTTGAGCATAAATTGCGAGACGCGCAAGGCGCTTTTGTATCGCATTCGACCTCCATCGCCTTCTTGGCCTGCGGATTGACTCAACATTTAGAATGGGCCTCGGATTTCACCCGCAATAAACTTTCCCTGGCGGCCCTGTTACACGATTTGTACGTGGAGGAAGATCTCTATCCTTTTCCCCAAGAAATGAACGAATTAGCTGCGCAAAAAAGCGGCTCCGATCCCAAGGCGAAAGAGTATGCCGAACATCCTGCTAAGGCAGCCGGACTCCTCACCGGCCGAACGGAATTTCCGCCCGATATTGATCACATTATTGCTCAGCACCATGAGCGACCTGACGCCAAGGGATTTCCCGGACGGTTGAGTGCCACCCGCATTCATCCCTTGGCCGCCTTGTTTATCGTTTGTGAAGACTTGGTAAATTTCTTGGGCCCGCGGGAGGATGTGGAGGCCGGAGTGCAGGAATTTTTGACTATGCGGGCAGACTATTATGCCCAAGGAAATTTCCGGAAAGTGCTGCAAGCTTTGGCGATCGCCCTGCCTAGTTCCAAAAAAGGTTCCCTTGCCTAAAGGGAAGAGTTGGGAAAAGATTCCCTATGGAATTTGTAAAAGGGGATCCATCAACTTTTCCACGCGGGTGTTTTTTACCCCTTAATGCCATCGCAGTGCATCCCCAGGGCTTCCCCCATTTTTGCCTAACTTCCACGTTAAAACATCAGGGTGGACTAAAGGATTTCGAGGCGAAGCGGACGGAAATCCATCAGCAACTTCTAGCCGGCCAGTGGCCCGAAACATGTTTGCGCTGCAAAAATAAAGAAGACCGCAATCTGCAAAGTCGAAGAACGCGCACTTGGGAAAGAAAGGTGGATATGTATGGCGCCGACCTCGCGAAGGAATACGTCAGAGCCACGCCTCGCCCCACTATTCGGCACCTCGAGATTTCGTTTTCAAATTTGTGCAACATCTCCTGTGTAATGTGTTCCAGTGAGTTTTCTACTTCCTGGTTCGCTCACGATCGGCGGGCCATTCAAGAGGGATTGGAGTTTCGCAATTTCACCGGACCCGCCCAACAATTGAAGCGAATAACCCCGGAGCTTTTGGAAGAAATTTACCAGCAGGTTCAAGATCTGGATTTGATTATTATCAAGGGGGGCGAGCCCACGCGGGAGCCTAGCTGTTTAAATTTTTTACAGCGATTGAATCAGTCGACGCAAAAGAAGAAAAATCTAGCGATCTTTTTGCAATCCAATGGAACGCGCGCCCCAGAAGATTGGCTGGAAGGCCTAGAGAACCTCAACTTTGAAATGGGCTTTAGTATGGATGGCTGGGGAGAGGTCTTCCGTTGGGTGCGGGGAACTGACTTTGATAAATTTCTCGCGAACTTTCTCAATACCCAAAAAGTTTCTTTCGTACGTTCCGTGTCTATCGATTTTACCCTTTCGGCCTATAATTGTTTTCACTTGCCTGAGTTTTTTGCCAAGTTGCTCGAGCTAAAAGAAATTTCTCCCAAGCTCAGGGAAATTCCGGTCTTTCAATGGGTGCAGCAAGATTATGCAAGTCCGCTCAACTTACGGCAGGAAGATCGCATGCGGGTGGCCGATGAGTTAGAGCCAATTTTATCTCGGGGACGAGAACTTTTTCTCAACGGGGAAAATTTGCTAAATGTGTTGCGCCAGCCGCGGGCCAAGGAGCGGTCTTTGCAGCAGGCTAGACAATGGTATGCCTATTTGAAAACAGTTCGCGGATATTCCTTACAAGATTGGGATCACAAAATCATGGAGTCTTTAGGTTAGAACGTTTCATTAGAACGACTAGGAGCAAAAATGATTCAGGCAATTAATGCAATTTTGATTTCGACCAAACGTCCAGAGCAGCTGGTGGAGTTCTATCGCGGACTGGGCGTGCTGCTAGAGGTGAATGATCATGGCGGAGGAATGCACGCCGAGGCGGATTTTGGCGATGTGCACTTTGCCATCTGGGGACGAACTTCCGCCGCTGATCCGGTGGAGTTTTCTAATTTGAGCTTCAGTTTTCACGTACCGGAATTGGAAACTTTCTATGAGCAGAAACTTAAGGCTGGATACCGCTTTGATCATCCGCCCATGGCCTTGCCTTTTGGTGGGGTAGTGACAGGACTCAAAGATCCCGATGGGAATCGAATTACCTTTATGCGCTGGGATTCGGATAAAAAATAGGCCCAAAGATTCGTTAAGTTATTGGAATTATTAAATTAAATTCCATTCAGTGGTTGGCTTGAATTGGCCGATAAGACAAGGTGAAGATTTCATTCTTACTGTTTTTGTTGCTAACTCCGGCTTTGGCCTTGGCCAATTGCGATCGCGATTTTGGCCCTCAAGAAACGAAAGACATGATGGCCAGCAAGTTACTCTGCTCGGACTTTTGCTTCGCAAAGCGACTCAAAGATGGTCTGGATCGTGGAGGTGAACCTTGTGAAGCAAATTGTAAAAGCGGCAGGACTACCAACAAAGGGTTTCGAAAGAGATGTGTAGAAAATTCCAACGTTGGGTCCAAAGAACCCTGCAACAGTGCAACCGGTTGTCTCGAGAATAGTGCCGATGTTAACGATAAGGGTGCGAAGAATTCAGAAGATATTGCTAAAACGGCCGGAGAAAACGCTACTTCCTCTGCCGATGCGCGGAATCAGCAACTGGATGCGGCAAATAATCGACTACAAGACATTAAATCAGATTTGGATGCTAGAGGAGCTCCTCCGAGTGAATACAATGCTTGGAAAAACGATGCTCAACTTGTTCAATCGGCGATGAGTTCCATTGAAAATGGAAAACCTATTCCCACGGGAATGTACGAGCAAGCCAACGACCCGCAAATTCAGCGTGATTTAAAAGTGGTTACTGCGCTTGATGATACCAGCCACTATTACCAAGAAAATCAATCTTTTTATAGTCAGCAAGCTCAACAATTGGCCCAAGTTGCAAAGCAATCTGAAACGAGAGGCCAGAATTTGGGATCGTTGAAAGAATCTCCCACCGCTGAAATCAATTCGAAACCAGGCGAAGAGGCAAAACGCCAGATTGCCTTGGCGGAAAAGGCTGAACAGTCGGGGGAAAAAACGCAAACTTCGAAACCAATTGCAGAATCGAAATTGAGAGAGGTAGATTCAATTGCCGCGAAACTAGAACAGTCGTTAGCCCAGATATCCTCTAAAGCGCTTCGCGATGCACTTCGTAAAAAACTTTTAGCAAGATTAAAAAATAACCCTACCGCCGGCGCACTGGCCGATGCAGAAAAGGAGATTTCTGAAATAGCCGCCAAGGAAAATTTGCCCACTGGGGCTCAGGCCGCGGCGGAGGAATTATTGTCGTCTGCTCTTGAGGGTGGGGGGCGCTCAATTTCCAGCGTTGACTTAGACGAGGGAGCGCGGAAATTGCGGGAAGAATTATTGCAGGCTCAGGATGAACAGGCGGGGATTACCCATTTAGATCCGCGCACTCTTTTTCAGCGAGTTACGGACTTTCTGAAGATCTGCCAAGAAAAGAAGTGTGTTCTCTAATTTCATTTGGCTTTCCTGGTCGAGCCTGGCTCTAAAAGGGATCCGTTTTCTAAACAAAAAATCCGCTGAAGTCGTTAGACCTCACCGGATTTTATAATGGCTCAGGAGCCCGGACTCGAACCGGGGACCCAGTGATTAACAGTCACTTGCTCTACCGACTGAGCTACTCCTGAACACCAGAAATTTGAACTTACTCGATGGATTTGCTTTTGTAAATCGAATCGTAGCCTTGACACGGGAAACGGAGAACCCTATCGTTTAGGTATGTTGCAAAAAAAGACAGTAGAAATCTCCGTTGGCCAGCAGCGTCTATCCTTGAAAACAGATCAGGATCCGGCTCGCGTTCAGGAAATCGCCGATTTTGTAAACCAACGCCTCAATAACATCTTGCCCTTTGGGCAACCCGT
>CAYZLH010000193.1:0-5831 GCA_964478795.1 uncultured Bdellovibrionales bacterium
CCACCTTTTGGCCCAATGGCTGGCTCATCCACGTAATTTGGTTTCCCGATACGAGGATTTGCACTTGATTGGGCTCATTGGCGCGCACGGCTCGCTTGGCAAACGCGCATTGCATGGGTTGTAAGTTTTCTCCACGCTCACCGGCGGGAAGGGGAGCTCGTTCAAAATAGAATTGCACCACGGGCTTCGCAGCCAAAACCACAGCCTGGCGGCCATAGGGCACCGTAGGGTCTTCCGGCTCGAACTGCAGGGGCAAGTTATAGCGAAAGTACATCTTTTGGTTGGTCAGTTTCTTATCCAAAGTGGTGCGACAGAGCAGTCGGTTCTGTGGAGCCACTCCCGTTTTCTTCCCTTTTTCCGAAGGGTTAGCGGCAAAGCTGGTAAGGGACACGGTCAACAAAAGCAGGGGCAGGGGGAATTTCATAGTGACTCCTGCACTTTCTATACTCCCGGCGGAAAGACGCGTCAAACAACTTTCCGCCACATCTGTCTAAAATTAGCCAGATGCGTCTATTGCGCTGAGTTAGTGGCGATGATACCACCTAGCCCAACACAATCTAACCAATGGAGAGATCCCTATGAAATCCCTGTCTCTTTTAGCCTTGGGCCTTATTTGTGCCCCCTTGGCCCACGCCGAAAACCTAAATGACCTGCTGAAGCAGTTTGACCAAAACCCTAAGAAGTTTCTCAATACGATTCCCGCGAAGGCCAAAGAAAATTCCATTTCATTTTTCTCCCGCGAAGACATTCAAAACAAAGATTATATCGATGCCAAAAACGAACTGCGCAGGTTGCGCGGCCGAGCTGGAATCGACGCCCATGATGAGGCCGCCGATTTAGTGGATGCGGGATCGAAAATTCTGCGCACCTTAGAAGCCATGGAAAAAAAGAAGTTGATGAAAGGTGAGGTGGAGATAAATCCTTGGTCTGATCATTATTGGTCGCTTTATCAAGGTCAGCTCGCCTATCGTTATGCGGATTCGGGATTTCCAAACTCGAAAAACTGGAAAAAGAATAGCGACTTTATACTGAAAACAATAAGTGAAATTCACTTTCCCGATGCTTCCTCTGTGGACTCTCTATCTCCTGCGGAAAAATACGACTTACTTGTTGGTGACGCGAACAAAACCTTAACCAGAAAAGCTCTGGCTGAAGGGGAGCAATACTACCGTTCCTCCGGTGAAGTGGAAACTTGGATGGGCATTTGTCACGGCTGGGCCGCTGCGGCCTATTCGATGGATCGTCCAAAAAATGCCGTAAAAGTATTGGCTGCTGATGGCTCCACCTGGATTCAATTCTATCCATCCGATATCAAAGCCTTGGCTTCGCTCCTCTGGGCCGTAAGCCCTGGAGAAACGAAATTCATCGGCTCGCGCTGTGATGACAAAAATCCCAAGCAAAATAGTGAGGGTCGTGTAGTGGACTCTGGCTGTTTTGATACCAACCCTGGCACCTGGCATTTGTCTGTGGTGAACCAAGTGGGCGCCGCTAAGCGCAGCATGGTAATGGACGCCACCTTCGACTACGAAGTTTGGAACCACCCCATTCAATCCTACAGCTATGAGTACTTCAATCCGCAGACGCTAAAAGCCGTGGATTCGTTAGAAGATGCAATGGTAGCGATGGAAGACTTTAGCAAAGATAAGTTCGCTAAATTCCGCTCTGAAGACGCGGTAGCTGTGGTGGGAGTGTCGATGACCGTTCACTACACCGTAGAAAACGAACCAAACACGAATAAAAAAGATAGAGAGCGCAATGACTCTCTGAATTCGGTTACCTATCAATATGATTTGGAACTCGATAGCAAGGGTCGCATCATCGGCGGTGAGTGGTATCGCAACGCGCACCCCGATTTCTTGTGGACGTCTACTCCCAAGGCTCGCGCTGTTTCTCCGGGCGATCGAATGATTCGCTCGAAAAGCTGGAATGGCAAAGAAGCGATGCCACGGGACTGGCAAGAAATTGCTCAGCGTAACTCTCAAGGTGGTTCGCCATTGGCGGCCATCGTGGAAAGCCTGATCAATATTTCTAACAACAATCTCGATCTCTAATCGATTAGTTGAGGTAAATATGAATGCGCTCTTCCTCTTATTTGCTCTTCTGCCCAGTGCTTGGGCGGGAGATCTGCCTAACTGCAAAGACCAGTGGAGTAAGGGAGAGGGGCGCTATTCGCAAGAATCCTATTCGGAATATTATTCCCGCACGAAGCGTGACAGCTGCGAAAAGGATTGGACGATCCTCGTTTATATGGCTGCCGATAACGATCTTTTCCCTTATGCCTTGATGGATCTCTATGAAATGGAGTCTCCTTTCGAGAGCTCCGATTACGCCGCCTCTACCGACAAACTCGATTTAATCGTGCAAGTGGATGGCACGGAAAAAAATGATGAGCGTCGCCTCCACCTCTTTGCCCAAACACAAAAATACGAAGTAAAAAAAGTAAGCGATTTTGCCAACAAAACATTGGCGGATGTGAAATCACCGGTGATTGAGACGCTGAAAGAAACAAGAAAAGCCGATCAAAAGAAACGTTTTCAAGATTTTCTTAGCTGGGGAACGGAAAAATACCCCGCGAAACAGTTGATGGTAATTGTCTGGGGGCATGGGCAAGGCTGGAAGGCCTATCCAGTGCAAGCTCCAGCGAAGAGTCGGTATTTAAAAAAGGGCGACCTGCCAGAGTTCCCCGAGATTGAATCTGATCGTTCGTTTGGTGGGATTGCGTTCCGTGGCGATTCAGGCGATCGATTGTCGATTCCTGATTTACGGGAAAGTCTCCAAGCACTGGCTGACCAACGGGGCCGGGCTGTGGATGTCTATGCTTCCGATTCTTGTTTGATGCAAATGTTTGAAGTGGCCCATGAATTAGCAGAAACGGCTCGATTCATTGTGGGCTCAACCCAGATCCAGAACTTTTTAGGATTGCCCTATCGAAGGATGATGTACGAGATAAATTCGGAAAAATTTCTCGGCGAGAAAAAAGAAAGTCGCGGCAGTATCTCTGCGGATGACGAGCCTTATTTTATCGCTAAAATGATCCCAGTTCTAATGAAACAAAGTTTGGATCCGCGGCGGGGCTTACAAGGACGTGCCGACAAACACGCGCAAAAGTTTATGACGTCGAGTGCAATTACCACGGCTGAGGCCGAGAACTTTTTGGTGCCAGCGCTAGCCGATCTTGGCAGTGCCTTAGAAGTTTATTTAAATGAAGATCCGCTGCGGGCCATGGATTTACAATTCGTGATGCAAAATGTTCCCGCCTTTGAGGGGGGCGCTCAGGATTTGGCCGTATTTTTTGCCTTTCTTCGACTTCAGCTCCGGGAGGAAGACGCCAAAGGAAATTACACCCGTGGCTCAGAAAAGGTTTTAAAGGCGGTGGAAAAAGCCGAATCGGCGCTACAGCGTTCGGTGGTTGCTTATGCCTACGGTGAGTCTTATGCGATGGATGCTCATAGCCGGACGTTAGGATTCTTCCCCAAGGCGCTGTCGATTTGGCTCCCCGTACAAGCGGAAGAGTATCAAAAACGCCGCAAGGAGTTCCGGCAATCACGATTTTATCAAGATACGGGCTGGGAGCGCTGGCTAGATCTTGTGTTTCCCAAGAACTAGTAGCAATTTGGGGATATGAATTTCCTCACTTTAGTCCTGGCAGCTGTTTCATTAGCAAATCCCCCCATCGAGCGCGTAAAACTCGCACCCGGATATAAAATTTCCGTCTATGCGAGCGAGGTGAAAAATGCGCGATCTCTCACCATGGGCAAAGATGGAGTAGTCTTTGTTGGCTCGCGAAAGGCAGGAAATGTTTACGCGCTTCTGCCTGACAAAAACAAAGACGGGAAATCCGATGGTGTGGTGGTGTTGGCGAAAGATCTCGAGCAACCCAATGGTGTAGCCTATCGCAATGGTGATCTCTACATTGCCGAGATTTCTCGACTGCGAGTGATTCGTAATGTGGATAACAATTTGAAACTTTCTGAGCCGGAGGTTTGGGGACCGGCCTTTCCCAAAGAAACACATCATGGCTGGAAGTATATTGCCTTTGGTCCCGATGGGTGGCTTTATGTTCCCGTTGGTGCGCCTTGCAATGTGTGTGAGAAAGATCCCGATCTATATGCCGCTATTCATCGCGTGTCACCAGATGGAAAAAAACGAGAATTAGTGGCCAAGGGCGTGCGCAATACTGTGGGGTTTGACTGGCACCCAGAAACAAAAGAGCTGTGGTTCACGGATAACGGGCGAGATTGGATGGGCGATGAGATTCCGCCCTGCGAGTTAAACAAAGTCTCGAAAAAGCAGGAGCACTTTGGGTTTCCGTACTGTCATGGAATTATTTCTGATCCAGGATATGGCAAGTCAGTGGTGTGCACTGATGCTTACACCAAACCTCTGCATGAATTTCCGGCCCATTCCGCTCCGCTAGGAATGGAATTTCTCAGTGCCAAGGAGATCTGGGTGGCCGAGCATGGCTCTTGGAATCGCACCGACCCTGTGGGCTACCAGGTGACCAAGATCGATCTATCAGGCAGTAAGCCAAAGAGTTCGGTAATTGCCACGGGATTTCTGAGGGGATCTTCGGCCTGGGGGCGCCCCGTGGACATTCTGCGGTTAATTGACAATTCTGTGCTCATCTCCGACGATGCTGCGGGCGCGGTCTACCGAATTACGAAAGAGTAAAAATTCTTAGAGAGAATTTCGCAAGTTTGCGAATATTTTGGGCAGCCGGAAGAATGGCTGTTTGCCCTCACAGAGATCAAAAAACTCGCGAAGTTCTGGAAATACGGCGCGATGATTGCGGTTTCGACGTTCATCCAGTTGGGAAAAATACTCAGCGAAATCTTGTCGGCCCTTTTGAATTTTTTCCGCAGAATACGGGTTTGTGCAAAAATATAGATACAGTCGTTTCATCCTCTGCAAATCCATAAAGGAGAAAGCTGCTGGATTGCTATCCTCAAGATTTTTCTCAATGAAGTGTAAGGATCGCTCTAAAATGGGACCATAGGTCTCCTTGGGCAGGAGATGCATATCGTATTGCAGAGGTTCCTTTAAGTAAGACAAATCAAACCGAATTCGATGCTTCCCGTCGTTAAGAAAGTGCGGAAATTTTTTTCGCCATTCCAATATTTTGGCAAATAGCTGCTCCACTCCCTTCACGGAAAATAGTTGGAACGTAATCATAATAGTCACTGGAAAATTTGTGTTGGTTAAAAAGGTCAAAAGATTTTTTTCAAAAATCTCTGTGCTTAGTCCATGGCGGATGTATTCAGCCCGTGGTCCCCAGGCATCCATGGAAGTGAAAAGCTCAAAATCCAAAATCTTTTTTTCCGCGTGGAGGCGGGCAATATTGGTGGTGAAGTCGGCAACGATTTGCGGACTCGCTCCTAAATTAGAATTTACTTTCAAATTTAGATTTGGCATCGGCTGCGCATCGATAAGTGATAGGATCTTTTTTGTCGACTTCTGGATGAGCGGCTCGCCACCAGTGATCCGTAAAATGTGCAATCGATCTCTCAGCTCCGGCCACCACTTCCACCAAGCTTCTAAATAGGGATTATTTTCTTCGGAATAGATTTTTAGATCTTTGATGTCACAGTCATGCCCAGAGACGTTTTTAAACTTTCCAAATTTTTTGATTTCGTTTTGGAATCGGCTACTCGATTTCGGATGACAATACCCGCATGCGAAGTTGCACTCATTACCAAAGCTCAACTCGATATAATCGGGGATCACGGGCTTTGTGGCACCGAGATTTTTTACTTCTTCGACTAGTTGTTCGCGGTAAATCGATCCAGAGCGAATTTGCCGATCGCTGATCAATTCGGGCTGCAGGTCTTCGA
>CAYZLH010000194.1:0-5770 GCA_964478795.1 uncultured Bdellovibrionales bacterium
CGGGTTCAAAAACTGAAATTGCCGATTTTGTGATCTGGGAGAATTAAGTGAGCGAAAAGACAGAAGACACTAGCTGGAAAATTCGAAATTTCAAAACTCGCTCTGGAGTTTCTTTTTTTGTGCAAGGGGCGCCGACCTTCGGTTGGAAATTGCTTACGCTCTTTTTACTGCTTATGTATGTGCCCTTCATGGGCAATCGCGTGGTGCGTCCCGCTGGCGATGATAAGGTTTATGTTTCTCAAGCAGTAGAAATGGCGGAACGTGGTTCGTGGTTTTTGCACACGCTTGGTGGCGAACCCAATTACTATAAGGGACCCTTACATTTTATTCTCCTCCGCGTGGGCATGGGCGTGTTTGGCGATTCCATGTGGGCCACCGTATGGATGAATCTCTTTTTGGTGATTTTAGGTTCTGTGGCCATCGGCGCCATCGTGCAACGACATATGCGGGAATATGACGGCTGGGGATTTTGGGCCGGCATGGCCTTCGGCGCCAGTGCCGGAATTTATTCCCACGTATTTGCCAGTCAGATGGAAGTGGAAACTGCTTCCCTCATGGCCATCGGCGCTTTTTTACTCGATCGAGCCGGACCAGGACGCGATTGGAAATTTTGGCTCGTCGCTGGTTTGATTGGCTGGCTGAAAAGCCCACTGCAATCGCTCTTGCTAGGCGTGACGGCGATCGCGTTCTGGACTTGGCAGGGAGAAATTTTGGCGCGCATGCGCTCGCTTTCCGCTTGGCTAGCCGCAATCATGGGTGTGCTCATTTGCTGTGTAGGTTATCTGCCCGCATTTCTCTGGGACCGCGAAGCCTTCATCGCCACCTATGTATTGCGCGAAACTTTTCATAAGCCCGGCAACGGCGCCACTTGGTATTATCCAATCCTGCCATTCTTTACGTATTCGTTAATGCCGTGGATGTTACCGGCCTTTGTGGCCTATTTCGATGGCATCAGCCGCCTCTGGCGCCGGCAACGCGCGATTCGCTGGTCCGCTGGCTCAAAACGAGTGATGGCCTTGGGAATCTGCCTAATGCTGCCGTCCATTTTATTTTTCCTCTACCATCCCTACCGCGGACAAAACTATAATCTCCCCGTCATTGGCGGATTGGTGTTGTTTGTGACTTCCATCTGGGCCACTCGAGCCGAGACGTGGAATCGCTATTATTCCGCAGCGCTCGGATTGACGGCGGTTGTTTTTCTCGTGGTGCCCACCTTACTAACGTTTTTTACCCGCCACTATGATCCTATGCCCTTTTGGTGGCCAAGCTATTTGCTGGCCTTCCTCTGGCTTGGCGCTTTCCTTTCCGCCCGCGGCTTTTGGCGCGAAGGTATAACCCTAAGCATGATTCGCCCGGCATCGTTGGCTCGCCGTACAATCTGGTTTTTCCTTGGCTTGGGAATGTTGATATCGACAATCGGCGAACGTGAAATGATTGATATTCGCGATCGCATTTATCAGGCCACCAAAAACAACGAAAAACTGGAAATCGCTTATTACAATTTGCAAAAAAATATCTGGAGCGAGTGGGGCTATTTGAACTTTCAAATCCCTTACCCGGTAAAAGGAGTATTCTCCGAAGCGCAATTAATATCGGCCATTCAAGCCAACAAACTCATTGCTGTACCTGGCGACGATTGGCTAGGCGAGATGAAGGAAGTGGTGGCCAAAACCTATCCCAATGCCCAATGGGAAATCACGCCCTGGAAACGCTGGAAAACCAAAGGCAAGAATGCCCAGGGTGTACCCGCCTGGAAAGAATCCTGGGAAACAAAAGATCTAACAAAATTAGAGAAGAGCTTTTACCTAGTGCGAGTAAAACCTTAAGTTCTGCGGCTCGTTAGATACGGATTTTCAGCGGGATGTGGGAGGACTTTCGGGCGGACGGGGAGTGACAATAGCGTCGACTCGAGGCCGATTTTGGCAATTGCAGTTGAAGCCAAATTGCTTTATTTTGAGTGCAGGAGAGAAAAATGCAGCAGATCAACCGACCCTTTGCGTTCTACTTTTTGATGGCCTTTTTGACCTTCGGTACCACTTTCATCGGCTACAACTTTGGTAAGGTACCTGGCGCGATTTTGGGCTTCGCCTTTGCTGCCCTCGTGAACGGCTACGCGCTCCGAATTAAGTTGGACTAGTTCAAACTGGCCTACTTAATTGTGGGATTAGGAAAAGTCCTTCAGTTTCTCAGTTAGGCGGGCTCTTTTAAATTAGAGTCTCGTTGTGAAATTGCGCATAGATCATGAGATGGACGTGAAGCCTCTCCTTTTTCTTGGTTGTGCACCAAGTTTTTCTGAACAATCGATTGATATTCGCTCTTAGCATCGCGCATGTATGGTTAAGGCTAAAGATCGGGTCATAATGAACTTTCTTTAGTTCTCCTTGTCCCGTACTCGCTCCGCGCTTTCCTTTAAACTGTATGTATTTTGCCTTAGGGAAATAGCGCTCTACGTCTTTTTGATAATAGGGATTGGAGTCTGATTGAATGACCGCCTCCTCTTCGACCAGATCCTTTAATTTCCGAAAAAGTCGTCGCCTACCTTCTCTTCTTTTGTCCTGGCGATGCCCATAACGAGCCAATGCTCTAGGCACTAGCCGACCTTTAGCTGCCATTTGGGAGACCTCAATTCCCAGGATTCGCCTCGTGCCATGCTCCACAGCTAAGGTAACGGATAGGGGCTTACACTTGGTCGATTCAAAGGTCTCAAGATCGTCAAATTGAATAAACGAGGCTCGCTTCTTTCTAAAATTCTGAGTTCGAAAGAGAAACTCAGACTTTAGGCCAAGAAAGAGAAATTTTCTCGTCGTCGTAACCCGATGAATATTCAGAATAAGGGAAGCGCGTCGAAGCGAGACGCCAGAGCTCAATAGCTTTCTTAGTTGTTCATTTTTATTTCGTTTCTTTTGCCTGTAGCAAATCTGAAAAGTGGCCGTAGAAAAACTATGCTTGCAGTGAAAGCACAAGAATCTCTGCACTCTTTTTGAATCCGATGTCCGATAATAGGATCCAAGACGATGGACTTTCGAACCATCTCTATTCTCAAATCGACACTTTAAACATCTGGGGCGCATACGGACGAGCAATTACGCAAAAAGAATGCCCGTCATTACTTTAAAACTAAACTTCAGTTTCCCACACTTAGGTAGGCCAGTTTATGAACTATCTTGGCCTGAATATCCTTCATCTCCTCCACCGAGCGCGGCTTCGCCAAGGAAAAACTCAAATCCGCCGGACCCCAGAGCGGCACCACGTGATAGTGCGCATGGGGCACTTCAAATCCTAAAATAGTGGTGCCCACCCGCGGACAACCCGTCACTTCCTGAATCGCTAGGCCAATTTTTTTCGCCGCCTGAAACACTGCGGAGTAATAGGGTTCAGGCACATCAAAAAAATGATCCACTTCAATTTTTGGCACCACCAGGGTGTGCCCGAGATGAATGGGGCGAATGTCTAAAAAAGCGTAAGTATGTTCATCCTCGTAAATTTTGAAGGACGGAATTTCGCCTTTGATGATCTTGGTAAAAATTCCCGCCATTAGAGCACGGCCTCCTGCGCCCGCGAAAGCGGACGGTAATCGCTTTTCGCAACGGAAAGTTTTCCGTCTTCCCAAAAAATTTCTTCGGGCATTTCGTGTTCATTATAGGAGCTTGCCATGGAAAAACCATAGGCACCGGCATCGGCGATGGCGACACACTCACCGGGTTTCACTTCCGACATTTCGCGATCTTTGCCCAGCACATCGGAGGATTCACAGATGGGGCCCACCACATCATAGCGCTGAATCTGCCGATCCTCGTGTTTCTGCAAGGGGAGAATGCGGTGATGCGCCTGATACAAAGCCGGGCGCATCAGGTGATGAATTCCCGTATTGATAATGAGGAAATTGCGAAAGGGAGTTTCTTTCACATATTGCACTTCGCCCACAAGGGTGCCACAGCTGCCCACCAAGATTCTTCCCGGCTCGCAGAGCACGCGTCCGGTAAATCCGGCTAGCACGCGCTTCAGCATCGCGCCATACTCATCAATCAACTGCAAATCTTTGGGTGGCAAGGTGTGCTCTTCCAAATAACGAATACCTACGCCGCCGCCCACATCAAGCGTTTGCATCGGATGGCCATCGCGGGCGAATTCTTCATAGGCCTTACGGGCGATGCCGATGGCATCGGCCATGGGTGCGAAATCGGAAAGCTGGGAGCCGATGTGTAGAGTCAATCCCACCAATTGCACGTGTTTGGTTTTGAGTAATTCTTTCAACTGCGGAAAGAAGTGATCGCCCATGCCGAACTTATTTTCGCGAAATCCGGTGGTGATGTAGGGGTGAGTTTTAGCGTCCACATCGGGATTCATGCGGAAGGCCACACGGGGAGTTTTGCCCAGGCGTTTGGCAATCTGAATGATGCGTTCTAATTCCTGTGGGCTCTCCACATTGATTTGTTTGATTTCGAGCTGAATCGCTAGCTCTAATTCTTCCACGGTTTTGCCCACGCCGGAAAAAATCACCTGAGAGGGGAGAAAACCTTCCTTGAGCGCGATGCGAATTTCGCCTCCACTCACCACGTCCACGCCGGTTCCTTCTTCCCGGAAAGTGCGCAGGACTCGGGGCGCCCCGTTAGCTTTCATGGCATAGTGCACTTCCAGGCCGGGATAGGCGGCTTTCAAGCGGCGCACGCGGGCGCGCATGCCATCGAGGTCGTAGAGATAAAACGGGGTTTTGTATTTTTTGGCAATTTCGCTCAAGGAGCAAAAATGAAGTTCGCCAAAATGCAATGCGTTATTTTTATACAATAAACCCATACAAACCCTCCTTGGTGTCTCCAATAGGATGGCTTGAAAGAATTTATCTTCCAAGAAAAATTGGGCCCAAGATTGGGGATTCCGCCAGGGTTTAGCGCCAGGGTTTACCACCGAGGTGAGCAATTGCTCAGGACCTAGGTGAGGGGCTTATTCTTGTTTGCCTTGTTTCTCTTTCAAGAGATTGCCCAAGTTGGCAAAGGGATTGAAAGTATGAGGCTTGGCTTTGCTGGGGAGTTTTGGTCCACCTTTTTGCCGAGACTCTGCTTCATCAAATTTCACCACAGCGCCGGTCTTAGGATCCCGGTTCGGTTTCTTCGGCTTACGATCTTTTTCCGGTTTGGCTTCACGGGGTCCGCCACCTGCACGATCCGGGCGATCGTCTCTTCCACGGAAACGGGGACGACCGTCACGTGGACCGCCTTCTCGTGGTCCACCTTCACCCGTGGCATCCGCTCCGGGGCGAGGCCCACGATACGGACGGCGCGGACGCTGACCATCGGCGGCAATAGCTCCGGCTGGCGCAGCTTCACCTTCAGGCCGCGGCTCGCGAGGCTCACGCGGCGGACGTGGACGTTTCGGACCGCGACCTCCTTTACGTTCTCCTCGTCCGGGCGACTTCATTGTCAGCGAAATTTGTTTTTTCTCTTCGTTCACACCGGTGACGAATACGGTCACCGTATCGCCAGGGTAGAGAGAATCGAAGGGATTTTTCGCCAAGGCATCGGTAAGTTCCGATACATGCACCAATCCGTCTTGCTCAATGCCAAGATCCACGAACGCTCCGAAGCTGGTTACGTTAGTGACTACGCCGGGATAGAGCGTGTTTGGCTTGAGGTCGCTGAGAGTTTTTAGGCTCGAATCGTATTCGAAGGCCACGAACTGTCCGCGCGGATCTTCACCCACATGGGAGAGTTCATAGGCGATATTTTTCGCATTGTTCTCGCCAACCACCGGAGCCAATACGGCTTGCAGTTTT
>CAYZLH010000195.1:0-1169 GCA_964478795.1 uncultured Bdellovibrionales bacterium
GTGGAACCGAGATCAGCAGGAGTACGCGAGATCGTAACACCAGCCTCTTCAAGCGCCGCAAATTTCGCGGCAGCGGTGCCTTTTCCGCCGGAAATAATCGCTCCAGCGTGACCCATTCTTCGGCCGGGAGGAGCCGCCGAACCAGCGATGAAGGCTACCACAGGCTTTTTCATATTCTTTTTGATCCAGGCCGCGGCGTTCTCCTCGGCCGTGCCACCGATTTCCCCGATCATGATCACAGCCTCGGTGCCAGGATCCTTATTGAAGAGATCCAGCACATCAATAAAGTTGGTGCCATTCACGGGATCGCCGCCAATGCCCACGCAGGAGCTTTGCCCGATATTGCGCTGAGAGAGTTGGTAAACAGCTTCATAGGTAAGAGTTCCCGAGCGAGAAAGCACGCCAACACTGCCTTTTTTATGAATATGGCCGGGCATGATTCCGATTTTGCATTCACCGGGAGTGATTACGCCGGGGCAATTGGGGCCGATCAAGCGAGTGCGCTTGCCCTTCATATAGTGCTTCACTTTCAACATATCGTTCACAGGAATTCCTTCCGTGATCGCGACGATCAAATCCAAATCGGCGTCTACGCTTTCCGCGATGGCATCGGCGGCAAAGGCTGGCGGCACGAACAGCATGGAAACGGTGGCGCCAGTTTGTTTCTTGGCTTCTTCCACCGAGTTGAAGATCGGCACTTTATCCATAAACTTGGTGCCGCCTTTTCCTGGCGTCACGCCGGCTACAATTTGTGAACCGTAAGCTAGGCATTGTTCGGCATGGAAGGATCCATGCTTACCGGTGATTCCTTGAACGAGGATGCGTGTGTCTTTATTTACTAAAATCGACATTTTAAACTCCCTTTGCCGCTTTTACGGCCTTCTCTGCAGCATCGCGAAGATCATCAGCAGGAGTGATTTTGAGGCCCGAGTTGGCGAGCATCTCTTTTCCTTTTTCTACGTTGGTTCCCTGCAAACGCACCACAAGAGGCACGGTGAGGTTCATTTCTTTTGCCGCGGCGATAATTCCTTCAGCGATGATATCGCACTTCATGATCCCGCCGAAAATGTTCACGAGAATCGCTTTCACCTTAGGATCTGAAAGAATGATTTTGAATGCTGCTTGTACTTTTTCTTTGTTGGCGCCGCCGCCCACATCGAGAAAGTTCG
>CAYZLH010000195.1:1179-5768 GCA_964478795.1 uncultured Bdellovibrionales bacterium
GATTCGCCGAAACCCGCAGGCTATCGAGGCGTTCCGGTTCTCCAGCGCCGGTCAAATTGAAACTACGCTGGGCCATCGCGGCCATCCCTTCAAAGACGGTATTCTGTTCACGCCAATCGAGAAAGTTCGCGGGCGATCCGCCGGCGAGCTGAATGATATCTAGCGTGGCCATGGCCAATCCCGCACCGTTCACCATACAACCAATGGTCCCATCGAGGGAGATATACGCTAGCTCAAATTTAGACGCTTCGATTTCCCCGGCGGTTTCTTCATCGAGATCGCGCATGGCTACGATTTCCGGGTGGCGATACAAAGCATTGTCTTCAAAATTCAACTTACCGTCCAAAGGAAGAAGCTTCTTTTCCTTCGTGATGATGAGCGGATTGATCTCCACCATGGAGCAATCATATTTGAAATAGAAGTCGTAGAGTTTTTTGCCCAAGCTGCCAATCTGCTTTTGTAAATCAGGATCAGAAAACCCGTAAGCTTCGGCCAATTTTCGCCCGTGAAACGGCATATAGCCCAAAGTAGGATCCACTTGGATGGTGTGGATTTTTTCAGGGTGAGAGGCGGAAACTTCCTCGATATCCATTCCGCCCTCAGTGGAGGCGATGAATGCCACCGAGGAGGTTTCCCGATCCAGAATCATGGAAAGATAAAGTTCCTTCTCGATATTGGAGCCTTCTTCCACCAAAACTTTTTTTACTTTTTTGCCTTCGAGGATTTTGCTCGCGTGAGTTTTCACTTCATCCAAACTCTTCGCTACTTTCACTCCTCCGCCTTTTCCCCTTCCGCCGGCGTGAATTTGTGCTTTCACCACGGTCACGGGAGTGCCCAATTCCTTGGCGACGGCAACGGCTTCATCAACCGTGAAGGCCACTTTTCCTTTGGGCGTAGGAATACCTTCCTTACGAAACAACTCTTTTGCTTGATACTCGTGAATATTCACTGCGGGATCCTTTCAGGAACCCTCCCAAAATCCTTGGGAGGGATTACGATTACTTATTCTTGTTGATAACTTCCACGAGCTCGCGCACGGCGCCGGCTGATTTTTCAAAGGCAGCCTTTTCTTCGCTCGTCATTTCTAAGGGCATGATTTGCTCCACACCTTTGGAGCCGATTTTCGCCAAAACGCCCACATACAAGCCCTTAATGCCGAATTCGCCATCTAGGTAGCAAGCGCAGGGAAGTACGCGTTTTTTGTTCTTTATGATCGCTTCGGCCATTTGTACGGCGGAAGAAGAAGGCGCGTAGTAAGCCGAACCGGTTTTCAATAGACCCACGATTTCCGCGCCTCCGCTGGCCGTTCGCTTCACTAATGCATCGATTTTGTCTTTGGGTAACAATTGCGGAAGGGGAATTCCACCCACAGTTACATAGCGAGGCATGGGCACCATGGTGTCGCCGTGGCCGCCATAGACAAACGCTTGCACGTCTTCCACGGATACATCTAATTCACGAGCGATAAAAGTGCGGAAGCGAGCGCCATCGAGCACACCGGCCATCCCAATCACGCGCTCTTTCGGAAACCCAGAAGCTTCCATGGCCACGTGGCACATGGCATCGAGTGGATTGGAAACAATAATCAAAATGGAATTTGGCGAATGTTTGGCCGCATTGGCAGCACACTCTCGCACGATCTTGGCATTGGTGAGCAAGAGATCATCGCGGCTCATGCCCGGTTTACGGGGCAATCCGGCGGTGATGATCACCACGTCAGAGCCAGCGCTGGCAGCATAATCGGATCCGCCAACCACATTGGCATCAAAGCCCTCGACGGGGCCGGATTGAGCAAGATCCAAGGCTTTTCCGGCGGCCATCTCACCGTTGATATCGATTAAAACAACATCGGCCAATTCTTTCGAGGCGATCCAGTGAGCAGCCGTGCTGCCAACGAATCCGCCGCCTACTACCGTAATTTTTGCGCGCTTCATGAAGAGTCTCCTGAAATGTCTAAAAGTTTCCGTTACTTCATCACATTTTCTGGAAGTGGACAAGCAAGCGAGCGCAGCATTTGCCCAGATTTTCGCAGCGAATTTCGACGAAAAAAAAGCGGTGGAGGTAACCCCACCGCTTTCTTGTTTTCCCGTTGGAAAAATAATTAACGAGGCAAACGGAGGGAGAAGGAACTACCGTTATCGCCCTGAATCCGAATGGACGCACCGCTATAGTAGTCGTTGTCCAAACCGTAGTCGGCTAAGGAAAATCGCAAAGTATCCCCAACAATTGCTTCACAGAAGTCATCCTTGGTCAGATCCACTAATTGAGCGGCGCACTGCACAGGCATACTTTCCAAGCAGCCACCCATTTGCAGTTCAAACCGATGCTCTTTACAGCCTCCACCGTACCGAACTTGCAGTTCAATAACGCCCTCGGCGGCGAGGTATTTGCCGCGAATTATTTCGGCGGCTTGGGTCGTTAGGGGCAAAGATAAAAAAATGGCCGTCAAAAGCAGAGCTTTCATCGGAGGGCCTCCTTGAGAATTTAGTGTTTATTTGCAACACTGCGCATATTGCGCAGCGCCAGCGAGCAAGTACCGGTGCGTCATGCGGGGCGGGAGCAATGAACCTTAAAACATGCTACAAAAAATTCCATGAAAATCGGAAATTACAGTCTTCATGCCTTGCAACTCGGATCTTTTGGCCTCGATGGCGGCGCCATGTTTGGCATTGTGCCGAAAGTGCTCTGGCAAAAAGAAAACCCGGCCGACGAGCAAAATCGAATTGATATGCGCACCCGCTGTTTATTACTAAAGGATGCTAAAAACGCCCGAAACATTTTAGTGGATTGCGGTCTCGGCGATAAGGACGACGCCAAGTTTCAAGAGCGCTATAAAATCGCCCCCTACGCCCTTGAAACGGAACTTGCGAAACACCAACTGACCTGTGAACAAATCACCGACGTAATCGCCACGCACTTTCACTTTGATCATATGGGCGGACTCACCAAATTTGATTCGCAGGGCAAACTCACTTCCCGCTTTCCTAACGCCAAGATATGGGCGCAAAAACGCAATTGGCAACATGCTTGGAATCCCAATGAAAAAGATCGCGCTTCCTATTTGCTACCGAACTTTGAAATCTACGAAGGTGATTCCCGGTTGCAAATGGTGGATGGCGAAGAAGAAATTTTGCCTGGAATTCGAATGAAGATCACCGAGGGTCACACCATCGGAATGCAGCACCCGCTCGTTTTCGATAGCACCCATTCGCTGCTTTACTGCGCCGATATCATTCCCATGAGTGCCCATATCCGCACCGCTTGGGTCATGGGCTACGACTGTTTCCCTCTCACCACTATTCAGGAAAAAAAGAAAATCTTAGCAGATTGCGTGGACCGGGGCACGGTGGTGTTTTATGAGCACTGCCCCTATATGGATGGCTCCACTGTGCAGTGGACCGGGAAAGATTTCGCCGTGAAAGAAAAGATCTTCCTTTGAAGTTGATTAGGCTGCGCAGTAAATTAGTAATCCTACTAACGACTTTAGGCCTATTTCTTTGCATCGACCAAATTCTTCTACTTAATAGCCGCGAAGCAAAGTTTTCCTTTTGGAATTCTCTAATTTGGCACCAGCAGCGACCGTCTCTCTTTGTCCCTCATTCGGAAGTTGGCTTCCTGTTAGATCCAAGCAAGAAGCATCTGCTTGGCGAATTGACAATGAGTAAGGCGATTCCTTTTCACGCCGATTACAATCTTGATACTCTTGGCTTTAGAAGAAATTCGACTGACACCGAAAAAAGATTTGGATCAATATATTTGGCGACTCCTTTACCTTCGGCTTATTCCTCCGTGAAGACGAACACTTCGTTGCTTTGCTGAATAATTGGTCAGCGAACTGTGGTTTTCGTAACTATGGAGTGCCAGCTTTTGACTTTCAGCAAATGCTGAAATTGAGCGAAAGCAAATTAGTGAGCCAGAGCGATATGGATTTCGTGGTTTTTATCTCTGACGACATTCCTAGAATTACGAGAAAAACTGAAGTTAATCCTTATGTCGAAGGCCGATCTATTCAAAAAGTCGCGGAACTTTTTCAAGAGTCGAAATATTTTTCTCGCTTCTTTTTCCCAGATTTCCTAATTCTAAATTCCTACTTTGGCAGAAAAATTTACAACGCTTTGGAATTGAAATTTTGGCAGTCAATCGAACTAGACTTGGCCGTTTTTGGAGTTCTTTCAAAATTCAACTCGGTAAAGGAGCGTCAATTCTTACACATCCCGATGGATGTCGACTACGAATACATTTCAGAAAACAAAAAAACACCTAGATTTCGCCTATCTAGACAATTTCCCGGAAGTAAATTTGCACAAGAGAATTCAATTGGCCCACTCGAAATCAACGATTTAAAGGAAATTCAAAAATTTTATTTTATCGATGACCCGCACCCTAACGCCCAAGGAGCGATTTGGATCGCGAAAGAAATTGCCAATAGAATCCAAAAGATCTGTAATTTTTCTATCGAAATGAAAGCTTTATGAAACAAAATATCCTTACCGTTTTAAATTTTCTAAAGGAAGCCGATCTCTTAAAAAACGTCGAACGCAAGTCTTTGCTCCATAACGGCGGTCGCCACGAAAATTCTGCCGAACACT
>CAYZLH010000196.1:0-5767 GCA_964478795.1 uncultured Bdellovibrionales bacterium
TACTACCAACGGAAAAAAGCCGAACAACTGAAATAAGATCAGCTGGCGAACTAGTTAGTCGATGTGTTGCTCGAAGTACTGGTATTGGTAACCGTAGTGGTCGAGGTTTTGGTGATCGTATTTGTTTGGGTCACCGTGGTGGTGCTACCTCCGCCGGCGCCAGGCCCGCCCTGCGCCATTACGGCCCGCATAGCTGCCATTTCCATGTCTTGTGCGGTGGTGTCTTGCGGTCCACAGGAGGTAGCCACAGCAAAGACAGTAGCTAGAAATCCGAAAACATAAAGTTGCTTTTTCATAGGGGTGTTCCTCATAAGCTCTTTATCGTCCAGATTCGGCAATCGATGGAGTTCCGGCGAGGGAAGGGTGTATCTAAGTGGAGACACCCCCTATTTTACCAACAAATCTCAATTTGACTCTTGTGGAATGAAAGTTGTGCTACTCGAATGAAAAAACGGTGTCGGATCTTTCCCTCTTTGTTTTTCTCTGCAATATTCACGGGTGAGCGAGGGAATCGAGGGCATGCTGGATACCATGAAGCGAAAAGAGACGGCCGTAATCATCGGAATTTTGATTTTTGGGGCGGCATTCATTGCCTGGGATGTAGTGCTTGATCTCCATTCTGGCTCCTCACTTAATCATGTATGGGGCGAGATGCTGACCATGGGTTTACTCGTGGCCACCTCACTCTTTTTGTTGCGACGATTTATGCAAATGAAAGAAGCCAATGTGAAGTATCAGCTAGAAATTGGGCAGGCCCGCAAAGATTTAGAGCTGTATAAAAGAGAGACTGCCCAATTGGCCAAAGACTTAAATGAAAAAGTGCATGCGCAAATGTTGAAATGGAATTTGAGTAAAGCGGAGCAGGATATTTGCTGGATGGTGCTGAAGGGGTTGGCCAATAAAGAAGTGGCGCATTTGCGCCAAACTTCGGAAAAAACAGTCACTCAGCAGTTGGGACAAATTTATGCCAAATCGGGACTACGGGGCCGCTCTGAATTGTTGGCTTTTTTTCTGGAAGACCTCTTTGTGGAGCCCCAGAAATGAAAAAATTGCTGTTCGTATTGTTGCTCGTGATCGGAGTAGGGGTTGGCGCCTTCTTGCTAATGCCGAAGTCTGAAAACGGAGAGCTGCAACCCACTAAGTTACTGCCAGCCGCTCTTCGACCGGTTGCGCCTCCCCCGAAAGCCTTACAGGAAAAACAGGCTGTGCTTCCTTCTTTGGACGGGATCGACGGGGCTTTTCTGCAATTTGTGATCGATGAGGCGCCCAAAATCGATTCCCTTAACGTAAATGCTGAGGAGGCCGATCGTCGGGCCCGCAATCAAGTGGAGGCCCTTGGGGAAAAAGAGCTAGAATTTCTAGGCAAGTTTGTGAATTCTGAAGGGGCCACTGCTCCGCAGAAAATCTATTCGGTGTATTTATTAGATCTGGCGGGAGAGCGGGCGTGGGGAGCGTTGAAAGAGGTGGCCCTTGCTCCTTTAAAAGAGCGAATGGCTGCCCCGCATACCGTGGATGAAGTGAAGTCCATGCAAGAAAAGGCCTTTATTTACATGGCGATTGATGCCCTCGCTGAACAAGCGGAGAGTAATCCGAAGGCCGCGGAGGAGCTCGAGCGCTGGGCAGCCGAAGTGCGTAACCCAGATATTCGAGAGTATATTTTGAAAAAACTGAAAGAACTACCGTCTTCGACCCGCTAAGATTTGTACTTTTTACTTAGCAAAATGTAAGTCCATGTAAGGCTGGGTGCCAAGCTTTTAGGGGGAACTTCTAGAGCGTGTGCGGCGTTTGTGGTCAACTTTCCCCATCCGTTGGAGGGATAAATGAAACTACTTACGTTATTAGCTCTTTTGTTTGTTGGCACCCCTGCCATGGCCGAAGAATGTATCTCAAAAGAAGAGATGCAAGAAATCGCCAGTCACTTTACGCAATTTCGCAATTTAGCGAATAAAGAATATTGCTATACCGATACCCATGAGTCGCACTTGATCGCTGGCTTGATGTTTATGCGCAAAACGCAATTCAGCATGCCCATGGATAAATCGAAAGACGATCTCTTCTCGGGCAAGTTTGCCTCGAGCTGGTATAACTATTTTATCGGTCGCATCAACGACATGGAAATCGACGAAAATTGCCCAAAAGGTGTAGCAGCTTACGTTTACGCTTTCGGTGGCAAAACCATGTACGTGTGCACCATGATGCTTTCTTCGAATTTTACCGCGTTGGATCGCGCTTCTGTATTTATGCACGAAGCTCGGCACATCGATGGTTATCCCCACATCACCTGCCGCTCTGGAGCTCGCGCTGGATTGCAAGGCGCCTGCGACAACCGCATGGCTGATGGTGGATCCTATGCCGTAAGCGTGGAGACCTATGCGCAGTTGGCTAAGTATGCCACTGGCATTCACCCAGCCTTAAAAGCCTATGCCCGCTCTTCTGCTGTGGTTTACGCCGACGAAGCTTTCGAAACCAAGGTGCGAATCGATCGTACCCAGCAATTTTTGGTGATGGACCAAGGGAAGAATTTCCATATGGTACGCGCCGATGGATCCTCGCAGGTATTGGGTCAATCGCCACTCTTGGGTAAGATTGTTATGCGCGGTCAGCACATGACCCTCATTCCCGATGACCTAAACGAAAAGGCTCGCTTTGTGTTTGCTCGTGACGAAGGTCCGATCAATCAAGAAGCTGGCGAGTTGGCTGTTGAGTACAACAGTCAAACTCCGCAACAGCGCGCTACTTTGGTGGACATGCACATTGCTACTCAATGGAACGTGCGCGTATATCAAGATCGAGCCAAATTCGCTTGCGACCCTCGCTCTAAAGAAACGAAGGAAATTGCCATTAAAGGTGATGTTCCGGTGGGAATGATCTACTTGGATGGTTACGATCGTGCAGCAAAAGGTGCTCACCTCATGATGCAATCCGGAAGAGTTTATGACATTGGATGCAGCAGCAAAACTTCACCCATGTTGAATCCATCCACTGTGACTTTGGATCAGACCTATAAGAGCATCTACAAAGTAGGGGAACTTACTTTGGGCTTAACCATGAACGGAGAGTTGCGCCAGATTTCTGGAAGTACTTCTAGACCGTTCGCCGTAAAAGGTTTGAGCGCTGTTCGCGAAATCGCTCCTAACCAAATGATCGAGTTTTTCGGAAACTAAACGTTTTTGCAAAAACAAAAAAAGCCTCTGCGATCGCCGCAGGGGCTTTTTTATTTTCGCGTGTCTATTCCACTAGGATTTCGCCGGCCATTCCACCGCCGTGAGAATCGCCATGGTCAGTGCAAAAGTAGGCGTACTTTCCACTAAGTTATGGGTTTCCGGACGGGTCGCATCACTTCCGCGCACAAACGGATTCACGGGATTTCCCGGAACCTGCACGCCT
The DNA here is from genome assembly GCA_964478795.1 of uncultured Bdellovibrionales bacterium. Classification (GTDB taxonomy): domain Bacteria; phylum Bdellovibrionota; class UBA1018; order CAIPTA01; family CAIPTA01; genus JAKFYM01. The sequence continues at coordinate 3,388 of CAYZLH010000196.1, forward strand.
TGCAGCGGATGGCGCTCGCTGGCTTGAATGGTAACCGCAGTTCCACTCTTTACCTTCAAGCAACGAGGTGTATATCCACGACCTGAGATAGCGATTGTGGCGTTGTTTTCCATCACTGTTACGAACTCTTGGGGCTCACAGGCACTCCAGGCCTGCACAGGGATAGTTATCAATAGGGCTAAAAATACTGTTTTCATAATGGTCTCCTTTCTTTCTTTGTACCCAGTGACGCCAGGCGGAGCGACGAAGCGTTCCTAAAGAAAATGGTGGGATTTGCGGGGATCTTGGCTCATCTCTAATTGACATCAACCAAGCCTCCCATTAGTCTCAGGCCATCCAAATTCCAGGGCCTACTTAGCTTTATTCCGGAGAGGTGTCCGAGTGGCCGAAGGAGCTCGATTCGAAATCGAGTAAACGTTAATCGCGTTTCGAGGGTTCGAATCCCTCCCTCTCCGCCAAACTCCCGCAAATTCCCGCTGCCATTGTTGAGTTCCTCCTTCCTCCCGCAGCGTACTTTTCGGTTACGCATCCTGCTCCACCGCTGCACTCAAGTGCAGACGCCTTCTCAGGCTCCTGCCCTCGAAGTGTACGCTTTGGTCGGGCGTCGTCACTCGCCTCGGCAGCGGAGAATTTGTGGGAGTTTGGTTAAGAACGATGAGGGATTCGAAGGGACTGCAACGCCGTCCATTGGACGGTGAGCGAGCGTGAAGCGAGCGAAAGTTGCAGACCCAGGGCCGAGCGGAGTTTGAGCCTGAGGCGAAAACGAGCGCTTGGCCGAAATCCCTCCCTCGGTGTAAATCTACCAACAGCTCCAAATTGAAATAATGTCATTTTCGCGCCAAACTAGAATAACTAGCCATGTTCTTCTTTACTCTTTTCACATTGATGTTTCAGGTTCCGTGCGGAATTGCATCAGTCCCGCTGAAATATCAGTCTTACTTGGAAAGACTAGAAGATTTTACGGCTTTCACCGACCTAAATTCCGATAAATATTTAACTCTTTCCATGCAGAAGGATAGTGGCAAGGGGATTTACTATTTTGTCCATCCCTCCGAGTCGATTCCGGATCCTGACTTTGGCAGCGAAAATAGAAAAAGCGTACAGACTCGTCAGGCGGCCCGAACAGCGGATCGAATTGTGTTTGATGCAATTTATTCCTTCGATGAATTCGGCCGAAGAATGGCAAAGATACCCGCCGGAGAAAAGCGAAAAAAGTTCGTCGCCCTTTATGGGTGTTCTTATACGCTTGGACATGGAGTAAATGACGACGAAACGTTGAATTTTCAATTGGGGCAAAATCAATCAGACTATTACCCTTACAACTATGCTGTTGGCGGTTCTGGTCCTAACATGCTGCTCGCCAAGCTTGCGGGACAGCCATTTTTTTCGCAAATTCCTCAGAAAAATGGAGTATTGATTTACATTTTTATGAATGGGAGTTTGGGGCATGCAATAGGTTATCTTCCTTCACTTGTATGGTCTCGAAGCGCGCCTTACTACAAAAATACTGCAGACGGCCAACTTGAACGAAGTGGTTCATTTTTGACCGGCCGTCCATTCCTCTCGCACTTCCTACTGGGTCTTCACGAGGTCTATCGTTTGTTGGGAATGGAGTCGACAGAATTTCCGCAAATCGGCGAGCAAGAAATTTCCTATTTTTGTGATTTGATTAGCCAAATACAAACAGAGTTTTCCTCACAATATCCGCAGGGAAAATTTATTTTCTACGCTCATCCGTTTTCCTCGCCACCAGAGGTTTTAACTCGATGTTTGCGGGAAAAAAAGTTGAGTATGTTCAAGGGAGGAAGCTGCCTGCTACAGGAGTGAATATTGATTTGGATGGACATCCGAATAGGTATGGCAATCAGCTGATCGCTGAAGAGCTTGCGACACTTTTAAAAAAATTTGATGTGCCTGTGTCAGCGCAGGATAAGTAAAGTATAGAGCCCGGTCTATTCGATTATTTTTTGGGCCTAGCCACAATAAAATACTGGATCTCAAAAAACTCGTGAAAAAAATTAAGCGTTAGTAAATTGAGCCACCAAGTTTTTGAATAAGGCTGCTTGCCACTGGAGCCAATTTTCACAATTTCGAATCCAGCCCCTTCAACTAGTTCGACGGCTGTTTTTTTGGTGAAAAAGCGAATATGCGTAGAATCCAAAATTCCGGCTTCATCATATTTCCAATCGCCTTTTACAAGTAGCGGAAGTGAGGCGCGAAAATTTCGAATATTGGGAATACTTACAAATAGAGTTCCCATGGGATTCATTAAGCGGTGAATCCTACGCAATGCGCTCCAAGGGTCATACATGTGCTCCAATACATCTAAGCATAAAACTAAATCGTAAGGTCCGCGAATCTCTTGTGGATCGTTGGCACT
>CAYZLH010000197.1:0-5030 GCA_964478795.1 uncultured Bdellovibrionales bacterium
TATGAGGTAGAACAAGTGCTCGCCTCCACGGGCGTTGACCTCACGGTACTTCGCGCCGGCATGATCGTTGGTGCGGGCGGATCTTCTTTTGAGATTCTTCGCTCATTGGTAAAAAAGCTTCCTGTCATGGTTTTACCAAAATGGACGAATCGCTCTACCCAAGCAGTTTATATTGATGATGTTACGAGAATAATAAAAGCTGCAATTTTGCAGCCGAATTTTCTGCGAAAAACATTTAATTTAGTCAATGGCGAAGCACTGACCTACCGCTTACTTTTAGAAAAGACCGCCAGAAAACTAAAAGTTCGCCGCTTGATGTTTCCCGTGCCCATTGCGTCCACGGGATTTTCAAAACTTTGGGTACAGATTTTTGGTAATTCGCCCCGTGAACTGGTCTCTCCACTCATTGACAGTTTGGTCTGCGATTTGCCCCAACTACAACCATGCGCTGTGATTGGACCACTGATCCGATACAAAAATTACGAACAAATGTTTGACGTATTACATCACCTTCCCACCAGCACGAACCGGAAGAAAAGTTCAATGAAGCGAAAGATCGAACCCAGCGTGCGCTCCATCCAACGACTGCCCACCGTTAACCAAGACACCCATTGGATTGCCATGGAATATATGCGCTGGCTTCCCACATTTTTCCCGCTATTTCTGCGGGTGACAGTGATGGCCAACGAAACGAAGGTGAACTTCTATTTACGCTTCTTTGCCCGTCCGCTCCTGGAACTCACCCTCTTCCGAAATAGATTAGAGCTAGAGCGGGAAAAATTTCACATTACCGGTGGCCTATTAACAAAATCTACGAATACTGGATGGCTGGAATTTCGTCAGATCAATCGCCGCATGACTACTCTAGTTTCCATTCACCAGTTTTACCCAAGCTTACCGTGGCCCATCTATCGCTTTACCCAGGCGCCTTTGCATCATTTCGTGATGCTAGCTTTTGGTCGCCATCTCTTAGAAACGCAAAAAGCCGGAACGAATTCCGGCTCTTAAAAAATCTTCGGCACTATTTGTATTCGTCTATTTCACTTTCCATAGACGATAGATCTGCTCATCGGTGCCCGTCCATGTTCCGCGTTCGCCGCCTTCTTTAGACTTGCTTTGTACCACTCGTAGAATGAATGGCGGTTTTTCCTGTTGATCCACTGAAGCTGGTCGACGTCCTTCGCCAGCAAATTCTACTGCCTTGGTTTCCAAAGCGGCAAATCGTAAGAACTCCAAATGCACTTCATTGTCGCTCAATGCGGAGGCCAAAGATCTTCCGCCAGCAGCTTTGGTGCCGTTGGTTTCTGAAAAACTTACCGAGGGTAGATCTAATCGATTCTTCCCCATTACTCGGCCCAGTCGACGAAATTGACAAACAGATTTGCCATTTACCTTTTCAAAGGCCAAACGACCGTAAGAAACTTTGTCGTCGTCTGTTGGCAGAAAAGCTTCGTATTCTTGTTTACCGTCACCCCAGAACAGGCCATTCACCACCAAGGCGTTCCCAGGCAAAGCTGCGCAAGCCACATCGCCCTTCACCTTTAAAAATTCTCCGGCGGTAAAGATGCGAATATCTACTTTTTTCTGTTGTTTTTCTTTTTTTGCTGCGCCTTTTTCATTCTTTAGAACTTCCACTTCCCCACGCCATTGGCCAGGAAGATCCTGCCAAGCAAAATCATCCCATTCCTGCTCTTCCGCAGTACACGAATGACAATCAGGCTTCATTAGGGAATTCGACGAACAAGCGGCCATCAAAAAAGTAGCAATCGTTAGCAAACACTTTCTTCCTTGCATAGTGTTCTCCTTCAATCTCTTTTCGGAGACATTGGCAAAAAACTAAAAAAAAAGAGCCAGGAATCTCCCAGCTCTTTTTTTGCTGTATCCGACAAAACTATTTTTGTTAATTGGCCGCTCTTAAGGGGCAAACTTCCATTTCGTCAGCCATTTTTTTCCACTCGGCGTCGTTCATCGCCCGTAGCTCCGGATTTTCAGCCCGTAAGTCGTTGAGGGCAGCGCGGAAGGAAGCTCTTTGCTTTTCCTCGAGACTGGCGATCTGCGCAATTGCGGGATCACTCTTCATCTTGAGGGCGGCCACTTCGTAGGTTCTGGCCAATCCATCCAGACCTTCGTCCCAGTCCGTAATTACCGTAGCCAATTTCTTGGGATCATTGACCCCAAATACTGCGCCAGCAATAGCAGCACGTAAAACTTGATCACGATTTGCCGGATTGATCTTTGCGGAATTTACTCCTTCCAAGACCTTCATGGCGCCCATATAAACGCGACCGTCTTTGACTTCTTTCAGGATCGCCTCCATTGCCTCAGGACTTTGCTCTGTAAAGGCCCGTTTCGAAGCGGCCATACGGATAAACTTGATTTGATTCTCGTCTAATCCAACTTCCGTCATTACTTTTCTAGCCGCGGCTTTAGCCACAGCTGGATCTGACGAAACAAGATTCTTTAACAAACGATCCACATCTACTTGGGTTAGCCCTTTCGCGCGCAAGGCTTGCGACAAAGCTAATCTCGCCCCAGGGCCTTCTAAAAATTTCCCAATTGTCATTCCAGCAGCTCCCATGTACAAGCCAGATCCAACGAGATCTAGTGGAGAGAGTGCGATTGCTAATGCAAAGTTGTTTCGGTATTGATCAAATTCTCTGACATCAGCTACAGCACGTTGGGGCTCGGTTCCTTTAGCTAACACTCCCTCGGTTTCTACCACACTGAAAGTACGACGCTTGGAATCGGCATATCGCTGATAGTCCTTGGAGCCTAGGTACGCGCTAAAGCCAATTCCCACTCCCGTTCCGATCAAGGCGGGCGTGGCGGCAGCGGCCACAGCGGTTCCCGCCAATACAGCGGGGCCAATCACGGCAGCCGCACCGGCCGTACCTAACATACCCACCATCAAAGCCACGTTATTTCTTAACTCGGTATTGCTGATATGATTGGCAATTCCAGTGGCAGTTTGGCACATCGAAGGATCTTCTTTGAGTAGCTCCCTAGCAACCGGCCCGTACTTCATCAACTCAAACATTTTATCCAAACGTTGCTGCTCGGATAGTTTGATCTTTGTGCCTCGACCGCCACGCATTTCCGTTTTTGCGCCATCAGCCACTATTTTTAAGACTTCATTTCTAGTTTCAATTCCATTTTTGAGAACTTTTTCCGCCGCACGAGCAATTTCGGCATCGTTAGCTCCACCGGGGCCAAACTTTCCTTTTTCTCGCACATTTACACTGGATTCCGCCCCAAACTCATTTGTATAGGATTCTTCTCTATAGACATCCGTAGGTTCTAAATAAGCCAAGGCAGGAACTTGCTGAACAATGGCCAACAGCTCATCCCAAGTTTCTAGGTATTTTTTCTTTTTGTATTCCGCTTCAACAAACTGAGTATTGCCAACTACGTTCGGATATTTTGTGCCGTCGGCGCCTACGCGATAGCCTTCTTTGTATTCTTTGACGAACGCATCGCGACCCTTCCAATGCTTATCCGCCATTCGGGCGATTTCTTTCTTTTCTTCATCGGTGGGATCTTGAGTTTCGATGGCCAATTTTGATCCCGATATACCGCGCAAGCCGTCAGCAATCTGCCGCCAGCCTGGAAGCTGTGAGCGTTGCTCAGCCAAGAATCCTACTAGCACTCTGGCCTTGCTCGCAGCTTCATTTATCTGCTTTTTGGCTTTAGCCATTACATTATCACAGGTTCCGTAGTCATAAAACTCTCTCTCTTCTGGAGTTTTTGCTTTCGCCAGTTGAGCATCAAACCAAGCCTTATCCTTTTTTGCACAATGAATTAAGTGATCAGTGATTTCATTGTTAGTTTGCATATATTGGGCAGTTCGTTTGCCCACACGATTTAAAAACTCCATGGATCGAACGGCGTCGTCTTGTTCACCCAATTTTCCAATCAAGGTATTGATGAACCCAGTATCAGGGAGAATCTGGATATCCAGAGCCTCACATTCGACTCGAGCTTGGTCCCAAAAATCTTTGTTTTTTAGATAATCTTTATTGGAGATTAGCGGCACATCTTTACATACTTCGAAGGGCGAATCGCTCAGCTTCAGATTATCGATGGCGTTATTAGATTGGGTTTCGATATCGGCCGGCTTCTGTGGAGGTCTTGGTGCCCGGGCAAATGCCGACGGAGAAATCATACTTGCGACCACCAAAACGCTAACGACTTTCTTCATAAATCTTCCTCAAAAAAAGATAAATTCAATAAGTTATCGTCTTAGTGGTGGAAAAGATTTACGAAATCTTAAACAAGATCCGTTTTAGTCGGAACCGGAATTCCGACTACCAAAAGTAGTTTCTAAGATGAAAAGATTATTAGTTGATAAAAATGGTGAGGCCGATCCTTGGCCTCAAATCGTTCAACCATTTATAGCTACAGTAACTTCACTGCATTAGCCGCCGACGTGTTAGCTTGAGCCAACACGGCCACACCGGCCGACTGCAAAATACTAGTCTTCGCCAAGACGGATGCCTCTTCGGCGATGTCGGTATCGGCAATTCGCGATCTTGCTTCGCTCACGTTTTCGATCTGCGAACCTAGGTTTGCACTCGCAGAATGCAAACGGTTTTGTAGGGCACCCAAGCCTGCACGGTAGGTGTTTACTTTATACAAGGCTTCATCCACGGATTGAAGGCTATCCTCCGCATCATCACGGCTCGCCACCGTACTCGACGAGATTCCCAAAGTACTTGTAGTGGCATCCGTTTCGCTCGATGAATACTGGATTACCTCAGCCTCCCCTTTACGCGAACCCACTTGGAAGGAGAGATCATCTCCTGATCCGTCAATCAGTTTCCGGCCGTTGTAGTTGGTAACGCCGGCGATACGATCAATCTCTTGCTTGAGCAAGCCATACTCTTTTTCGATCAGGCCTCGTTCCGCATCACCAATGGTGTCGGAAGCAGCCTGTACGCCTAGCTCGCGCAAGCGAATCAATATATTAGAAACTTCGTTCAGCGCACCTTCGGCGGTTTGCACGAAAGACACACCATCATTGGCGTTTCGCT
>CAYZLH010000197.1:5040-5761 GCA_964478795.1 uncultured Bdellovibrionales bacterium
GTGCCTGTTTTAATCCGCGCACTTCGGCGGATAGATTTTGGCTAATCGCTAACCCAGCAGCATCATCGCTGGCATTTACGATCTTTTGACCCGAGGCCAATTTGGCCAAAGATTTACTGTTTTCCTGGGTAGTGCGCTCTAAGTGTCGGCGCGCCACCAAGGCCGGTACGTTCGTAGCTATTCTGAGACCCATATACGTCCCTCTCTTCCTCAGCCCAGCTAAACTTGATCATTTATGTCAAATACTAGTATAGCAAAGGAGACGAGGGTCCACAAATTTTCTAAACATTTGAAACCATTGATATATTTTTATTTTCCGCCGATGAAGCGCTGACTTTTCTTAACAATTAAGCTTAATTGTTAAGAATTTCCCTCAGGTCGCAGCCCTGTACTGCCGAATCCGCCAACACCTCGCGAAGTAGTGGAAAGCTCTAAGGTTTCCTCAAAAGTGGCCTGCACTACAGGGCACAATACCCCTTGGGCGACCCGGTCTTGGTCCTGGATTTCCATGGGCTCATTGCCCAGGTTAATGAGGGCGATTCTTACCTCGCCCCGATAGTCCGCATCGATGGTTCCTGGGGTATTTACAACGGTAATGCCCTTTTTCGTGGCCCAGCCCGAACGGGGACGCACTTGGATCTCGAATCCCCAAGGAATTTCAAAGGATAGACCCGTGGGCACCAATACCCTTTCCCCCGGCTTTAAGGTCAATGGGGCTGCC
>CAYZLH010000198.1:0-3346 GCA_964478795.1 uncultured Bdellovibrionales bacterium
TACGGAACCAGGTAGAATTTAAAGAATGGCGGAGAATCCTTGTCAGAGTTGTGGTGCCTGCTGCGGTCATTTTCGCGTTAGCTTCTATTGGCGCGAGACGGAGCCGTCGGAGCGCACTTTTCCTGTACCCGTCGAGCTCACCGAAGACGTTTCCACCCACCTTCGTTGCATGAAGGGAACGAACCAAAAACATTACAATCGCTGCGTGGCTTTAGAAGGAAAAGTCGGAACTCAAGTGAGTTGCTCCATCTATTTACATCGCCCCTCACCCTGCCGAGAATTTTCTTACTCTTATGAGAATGGAATAAGAAATCCGCGTTGCGATGAAGCGCGGGGGGCCTATGGATTGCCCCCCTTAAGACCTAATTCCGATTTGGTAGAAAGAAACCACCAGGGCCAAAGCCTCCGGCGTGGCCCGGTCGACCAGGACGTCCATCACGAAAATCCCGACCGTCCCGCGACCTAGCATCACATTTTTTCCAGTTCACGAAGTAAACGGCATTACTAGTTCCGTCTATACTATCAATGGTTGCTGTCGCCGTCTCGTTGCTCCGTCCAGAGCGAACAACAATCTGGTTCGCGATTCTCAAGCGAGTACGACCACCACAAGGTGAAACTTCTGTTTGAGTCATTCCGCCATCTGTCATGGAGCCCGTAGAGATTTCATAGTTTTCAGCGAGAGGACCTTCAAATCGATAGCGGATATTGATTCGATCACGATCCGGACCATTGCCATCACGACGATCACCGCGCTCGGAAAAGTTAAATATGGAATGGAGGGCAGCATTTCCACCCTGGGGAATTCCCACAAATCCACGGAAATCCACGCGTGTGATTTCCATTTGCATTCCCTCAGGAATTTCAAAAGGTATTACTGCGGTACAGGCCATTCGATCCCGTCTTTGATTTGCTCCACCGCCGGCTTCAGCAACAAACTGATCAAATAAGATAGAAAAAGAAAGGTTGTCGGGAGCAAAAGCCACATTCATCGTTCCCTCTGGACATCCTGGGCCCGCGTACTTAGCTTGACCCACGGAAAGTTGGGTTACCCGTTCGCTTCTTTCGTTACCACGAAAACCGCCGCGTCCGCGTTTAAATGGTCGCTCTCGTTCAGCAGCTTCGGCAAAATTGGCGATGACTAAGGCTAGGAAAAAGAAGGTCAATAGAAGCAAAGATTGTTTTTTCATGGGTCGGTCCTGTGGGGTATTGGGGGGATGAAAAATTCAGAAAGCTGGCGATCGACCCAACACTTGTAGATCGATCGCCCAAACAAAACCTAGTTACAACGTCTCCACTGAATGTGGTAGATCAAACCAGCATTGATGTCGGCGCTGTCAACGGTAGCCATTGCTTGCTCTCTTCGGGAGTTGGTCTGAACCAACATCGAAGTGTTCGCACGCAGAATGGTATCCGCACCGCAACCAGACCAAACAATCGCTTCTAAACCTAAACGATCAGAAGTGAGGTAGTCGTTGCTGTCAGGTCCGCGGAACACTTTCGTGGAGCGAACGCCACGGCCTTGTCCGGCTAAGAAGTAATCAACAGCCAATTGAGCTCTGGCACCAGTGGGTAAACCTACGAATCCACGGTAGTCGATTGCGAACACTGATACGCTGTATCCTTGGGGTACTCGTACCGGAACGGCGATGTTACAGTTTTTACGATCCATGGTGCGCGATCCGCCAGCTTCCACCACATATTGATCGAATAGAAACGAGATAGATTTTTGGTCTGGACTCAAGGAAACACTAGCACTGCCAGCGGGGCAGCCGGTGCCTCCGTACGATGGTTCGCCTAATTGGATACCACTCGCGTGAGCTGTGGCGCCGAAGCAAAAAAGGATTAAGGCAATAACGTTCTTCATTTGTATTTCTCCCGATTAATGATGTTGATGATTCGAAGGAACTTCCTATTCGCTTCAAAGTCCGCTAGCGCAAGGTACGTGCCAGTTGTTAAACAAGCCTCTACGCCGCAACCAGGCAATCAGGATAAGGTATTGATATTATTTAATTAAAATCCACCAGATGGATCTTCGATTCGACGCGCGACCTAAACAAAATTTTGGTGTCAGTTGCGACCGCGGGAGCAATCTGACACCACACGAGTGAGGAAATATTTCGCGATAACTCTGTTAGCTCGAACGCAGCGAATCGGAAATTTCGTTTTTGTCATCCGCGGACCGTGGAAAAAATTCCGTAAGTTTTTTACCGACCTCGCCAATTACTTGGGGCAAGACTTGTACGACGGTTCCCTGTCTAATCGATAGAGCTAACTTTTTCACTTCTTGATCCCAATAGTCTCCTGGCACTTTCTGATAAATGCCTTCATCGGCAACGATTTCCACACAATGCTCAAAATCGGAAATGTAGATCAATATTCCCGTGCGATCTTTAGTGCGGTGTAAACCATTGCGAAAAAATGAGGCAAGGGCCGCCTCATGCACCAATTCTCGGCGCGTTTTTGCCGAATGAAGGGAGCGAAATACCCAGCCATTATTTCCCAAGAGCCAACCGATCATCCAGCCGGCAATTTGGGCACCAAGAAAATACGCCAACCCATAAAAGGGAAATTTCCACCAAAAGTAAGCACCGACTGTTGAAGCCAATAGTAAACCCAATAGCGCAAATAAATGAGCAAATCCTAAATAAGTATGACTTCGTTCCACAAACACGGGCACTATTTCGCCACTAGTTTGCGTCTCCGCCTTTTGAATGGCCGCAGCTATCGATTTTCGACTTTGCAAAGAAAACATCATTTACCAATTCGACGAAGCACCGCCGCCTCCAAATCCACCGCCGCCACCACTCCACGAACTTCCCGAGCCGCCTGAACCCCAATGTCCACCAGAGCTTCCCCCGCCCCAAGATCCGCCACCCCAACGGCCACGTCCACCAGAATAGCCAAAAGCGGCCAGTCTACGAAACTGCACAAAAAGAAACAGAGTCATGACTATGATAAAAAAAAGCCAAAATGGAATGGGGCCGTCGGTCGCCTCCGCAGGAAGATCCACGCCGAGCGGTACTCGCTCCTGAATACCTGCTAGTCCGCTCAAAATTCCCCGATAGTAGTCGCCACTGCGAAAAAAGGGCCGCACTCGCTGATCTAACACCCGTTTGCTATAAGCATCCGTAATTTCACCCTCTAAGCCGTAACCCACCTCAAAGCGCATTTTACGATCGTTGGGGGCAACCAAAAACAGCAATCCCTTATCCGTTTTTTTTCGGCCCAACTTCCACTGCTCAACAACGGCAATGGAAAATTGCTCAATGGCCATACCGCGAAGATCTTTGGCCACATAAACGGAAATTTCCACACCAGACTTGGCCAGAATATCGCGCAATAGCTG
>CAYZLH010000198.1:3356-5756 GCA_964478795.1 uncultured Bdellovibrionales bacterium
TCGCCTCTGATCAGAGGTGAGTAATCCCACTTCGTCAACCACAGGCTGGGGTGTTGGCAAAGAAAGATCCGCCTCCCAACCGAAGGAAACGAGGGAAAAAAAGAGCGAAAAAAGAACGTTCAACATTAAAATTTAACTTCAGGCGCCTTGTCGGCATTGGGAGCCGTGGCCTTGAACGTCTCGCGCGGCTGCATTCCTAGCAAAAATTTCGCCGTCAGATTTGTGGGGAAGTAACGAACCTGTTTGTTAAACTCTGCAACAGTATCGATATATCGTTTGCGCGAAACTGCGATTCGGTTCTCCGTGCCCTCGAGCTGCGACTGAAGTTCGATGAAGTTTTGATTGGATTTCAGATCCGGATATTTTTCCACCACCACTAACAAACGGCTGAGCGCCGAACTCAGTTGCCCCTGGGCTTGCTCAAACTTTTCAAACGATTTCGCATCAGAAAGAGAAGACGCATCGATTTTTGTTTGGGTGGCTTCAGAGCGAGCTTTTACTACAGCTTCTAGAGTTTCCCGCTCCTGCTTAGCAAAGCCCTTCACCGTTTCCACCAAATTGGGGATTAGGTCGGCCCGTCGCTGATAATTATTTTCCACATCGGCCCACGAAGCTTTTACATCCTCATCTAGGCCTTGTAGTGAGTTATATCCACAGGAAAAAAGGGAAAAGCTCAGCAATACCAAAAACAGTTTTTTCATCGAAAATTCTCCTTGGCTTAAAAATAAGCACGAATTGGGATTTGCCAAGGTTTACCCCAAAATTCTGGGATTTGACATTCTTTCTCAACCCAAGGAAAGTGGGGGCGTGGAACTGGAAATCACAGCACTTTCTCGTGGGGGAGCCGGCTTAGGACGCGATGCGGCCGGAAGGGTGATTTTTGTTCCCTACACCTGCCCAGGCGACCGGGTGCGTGTGGAAATTGTGGAAGAGTCGAAACGATTTGCCGATGCAAAGCTCCTAGAAATTTTAGAGCCTTCGCCCACACGGGTACAGCCGAAGTGCCCCGTCTTTCAGCGGTGTGGCGGCTGTGAATGGCAGCACCTCCCCTATTCTTTACAATGGGAAACAAAGAAGTCTGGAGTATTTCACGCTCTCGAGCGGGTGGGTGTCGATTGGAAAAATGTTGAGACGATCGAATTTCCAGCGGAACAAATTTGGGAATATCGCAATCGAATTCAGCTGCGCGGATTTCGCGATAATTTTGGCTTTTACGAGCGAAAATCGAAAAACATCGTGCCCATTGATCGCTGTGAAATTGCCCGTCCGGAAATAAATGCGTTTCTGAGTGATGTAAAAAACGAGGGCCAAAGGCGAGTACGTGAATACAAAGCCGAAGTCGAAGTTTTTCCATCGGGAGTGGTAACGATCAGCTGGAATTCTGGTCACTCTGCCCAAGGCTTTCGCCAAGTTCACGATGAACAAAACGGCAAACTACAATCCTGGGTTAGGAATTCTCTCCCGGGCGGTGAAATCTTGTTTGATCTCTATGGTGGTAGCGGAAACTTGAGCCTCGATTTACGCGATAAATTTGCAGAAATTCACTGTGTAGACATCGGCACCCCAGATTCCGAGCAAGTATCAGAGTCCTACCACTTTCATCGCTCCCCTGTATTCCCGTGGCTGCAAAAAAATCGAGCAAATTTTATGAACGGAAGAACAGTGGATGTGGTGTTGGATCCTCCCCGTGAAGGGATGGGCGAGGATCTTGGCGGAATCGCGGAAACTCTAAAACAGTTACCCGTACGCTACATACTTTCCATTGGCTGCGAAGCCGATTCCTGGGCCCGAGGAATTCATCGCCTCCAACGGGCGGGTTTCCAGCTAGTCCAAGTTGGCGCTTTAGACTTTTTCCCTCACACCCACCACGTGGAAAGCTTAGCCATACTAGTCAGAGCGCCAATTGTTCAATAATTGGACTGAAATCTTTTGAGCAAAGCAGTGAAAGTGAGGTAAATTTTTTAGGGTGAAATATCCAGTATTACATTTGGAGCTAACTTCAAAATGTGCCCTCCGGTGCCCGGAATGCGCGCGCACAAAATACTTAGATCGCATCAAAGCCACCGAGCTTCCACTTTCCGTCATCGAATCCATTCGGGGGTCAGGAAAAATTTTCCGTGAAATCAACCTATGTGGTGACCATGGCGATCCAATTTATCATTCTGAATTTCATGCGGCCCTGCGCATTTTAAAGACATTTTCTGGATCGCCCTTAATTTCAGTCGCTACCAATGGATCTTATCGGACTGCCGAATGGTGGGAGGAAACGGCGAAGATTTTACACCGCAAGGATGAAGTAATATTTGGCGTAGACGGCCTGGAAGATAGCTTACCGACTTACCGGGTGAATGCCGATTGGAAATCAATTCTCACCGGCATGGAGACTTTAAAGAAGCACAG
>CAYZLH010000199.1:0-5750 GCA_964478795.1 uncultured Bdellovibrionales bacterium
GGATTAAGGGAAGACTTTAAAGAGAAGGATGTCTCAAGGTATGACAGCCGGTAAAACCGGAAGATTAAAAAAAATAAGGTCGAAGCACAATTTCACTTAAAGAGACCGCATACCCAGAAGTATGGCTGTTAGATTTTTCAAAATAATATATGAGCGAATTTTTAGACAATTATTTAAGGCGTGTAGGTGCTACCAATCCGGCGCTTGTTGATGCACTGACTAAAAGTGCAGAGGATTTTGCAAAGAAGCACATAGACACCTTTGATCACAACAGCCATGTTTCAGGTTTGCTTTACGGTCATGTTCAGAGCGGAAAAACAGGTCAGATGCTTGCGATCGCGGCAACAGCGGCCGATAGAGGCTTCAAGTTTTTTATATTGGTAACCACTGACAACGTCATTCTGCATAAACAGACTCTGGAGCGTGCAAAGAATTTTCTCGGCGGATTCATGGCCGGCTTCAATGTGCTCGGTGAGACCGACGAGGAAGCATTTCTCACACGCGGTCTTTCAATGCCAACGATGCTTGTGCTCAAGAAAAACACTGGCGTACTGAGGACATGGGCAAATAATATTGCTACAAATCCTATTTATAAAGACGAACCACTTTTCCTTCTCGATGACGAAGCGGACGCTTCAAGTCTCAATACAAAAGTAAATCAGAATGATCAGAGCACGATTAACATGCTTCTTGAGAAAATAAATAAGCAGTCTCCGTCATCGATCTACCTCCATGTCACGGCCACTCCGCAGTCCCTCGTGCTTCAGATAGCGGTGTCCGGATGGAAACCACAGTATTCTTTTTATCTCCCTCCGAACAAGGGGTATCTCGGCGGTGATTTCTTTTACGGTGAAGACTCAAAAAATCTTATTGAAACAGAGGATAATGAGCGCGACGATCTGCTCAAAGCGGAGCATGTGCCGATCGGTCTCCGCAAAGCAGTGCTCCATTTTCTGATTGCGGCGTCCGACCTCTTTCTAACCAAAGAGAAGCCGGTGTGCAGTATACTGATCCATCCCGGCTCGAAGATAAGCGAGCATTCGACCGTGCGGACAAAGGTTGAGAAGTTCCTCGAGGGGGTGAAAACCGATCTTATCGGAAATTCTTCTACGCTCGAATTCGATCTCCGTGATGCATGGGAAGAGCTTTCAAAAACAAAAAGTGATATCAAACCCTTTGATGAGATTATGCGCTTTCTCCGTGCAGATATGCCGAGTGTAAATATCACCGTTCTAAACTCAAAAACTCCGGAGGGATCGGTGTATGACAAGGGTCTCAACATTGTGATCGGCGGGAACACTCTCGGCCGAGGTGTTACTTTCCCCGGTCTGCAAATTGTTTATTACTGCAGAAGCGCAAAAACTCCGCAGGCAGACACTTCGTGGCAACACGCCCGTATGTTTGGATACGATCGGGATTCTGGTTTGTGTCGCATTTTTAGCCCTCGTCCGCTAATAAAACTATTCCGTGAACTGAACGACGCCAACAACGCTCTGTTTGATACTCTTAGAAAAAAGGGACCGCAGGCAGTCAGTCTGCTTACTCCAAAAGGAACGCGTCCGACACGATTAAATGTGGTCATGAAAGAAGACCTTATGGTTATTGCCGGTGGAGTTAATTATTTTCCGCTCAATCCGACACATGCCAGTGTCACTGCTTTGAATTCAGAACTTGGAACTAAAGATGATGAGCGCGATATTCCGCTTACAGAAGCTGAAAAGATGCTTCGTCTTATTAGCGTAGAAAAAACTGATCTTTGGAATCAGCACTCATTTGCAGATTGTGTTGAGACACTCAAGAAAAGTGCGAAATATGACTGCCGTCTTATTGTAAGAACAGAGAGGAGCATCAGTAAAGGAACGGGAACTTTGCTTTCTCCGACCGATCGTGAGCTCGGGACTCAATTTAATGACCGGCTTGTGCTGACCATGTACCGGCTAAAGGGAGAAGCAAGCAAAGGATGGGAAGACCGACCGATATGGGTTCCTAACATTAAGTTTCCAGATGGGACTTATTTCTACTATCAACTTAAGTAGTATTGATCGATACCAAAACGTTTATGGAAAAATTTAGACCAAATCCAGAAATACCTCGCGAAGAACCGACACCGGAGCCGGAGATGGTTTATCATGCGCTAGATCGCAAAAAGGAGAAGGATGTTTTAGCGAAATTTACTCCTGAACAACAGGCAGAGATAAAACAAAAACAGCAAACACTCTCGTCACTCGCTTATTTCATTGGTAAAGATTTTCGTATTCCGGTAGAGCTTAATCAGCCAGGTGCCGGTTGGCATTGGGATTTTCAAGAGAACGTAATTCGTATTGACCCCAAAGACCTTTTGGAAAAACCGATGGACTATCTCCGCTTTGTTATCTCTCACGAGGGCGGCCACCGGAGAATATCAAGAACCGATTTTATACCTTTGGAGGAGTGGAGACAGCCCGGTTTTTCTTTCATGATGAATGCTATCGAAGATCCGCGAGACAACAATTTTGTTGCGGAAAGCTACCCAAAATTCAGAGAACAAATGGGTCTCGCCTATAAAGAGGACTTAGATTTTGAAGCCAAGGCAAAAGAAAAAGCTGATCAAAAACTTGGATATAGGCCTCGCTTCATGCAAGCCGGTTTTGAATATATAAAACAATGGTTCAGAGAGGTCGAAGGAAAGGATATAGAATTGTCCAGAGATTTGTCAGAGGAAGTCAAAACTGTCGTCACGGCGACGCTGGATTCGGCGAGAGATTCATGGCTTAGGTATCCATCTCGGCAAGAAGCCGACAAAAGCGAAGATTTGATCAAAAAATACGCCCAAGTTTCCTACGAGATCAATCGCGATGAAGTTTGGCCGGAATTCAAAAAGTTGATAGATGCTGATATGGAAGATCAAAAAATGCAAGAGCTTCTCAAGGATGCACAAAAAAATCAAGAGGGCGACGAAAGCGGCGGTCAGGGCTTGCCTCAAGAATTAAAGGACAAACTTACACCCGAAGAACAACAAGCATTGCAAGAAGCTATTAAACAAGCGATTGAGGATGCAAAAAAAGAAAAAAAGAAAACCGAGGCGCAAGGAGACGAGTCAGAAGGAGACGAGGGAAAGCCAGAGGCGGATTCACCTGAAGGAACTCCTAGTGTCAAACCTGTCGATATCAGTTCTCTATCGGAGGAGCTGAAGCAAAAAATAAAAGAATACATCGAATCTTTACCCGAAGATCAACAAAGAGAAATCGCTGAAAAAGCCCAAGCCGTATTTAAGGAGTTTGAGGACGCACTTAATGAAGAATTGCAAGGTAAACTATCAGACAATCCAGAAAAAAAGGCCGAACGCGAAGAAGCCGCGGAACCCACTGAAGGCGACAAAGAAAAACCGAGAGCACCTGAAAGAGAGACCCCGGGCATTGATCCTGAAGAATTGAAAAGATATAAGGAACGGATCGCTAAAGAAATTAAAAAAGATGCAAACGTTTACGAAGAAATGCGACAAGAAGTATTGCCATTAATTGACAAGTTAGAAATGGAACTCCGCGAAATATTTGTCGCTCGCAAGGCTAAGGGGTGGAAGGGCGGATTCACCAGTGGTAAGCGAATTGACATCAAAAGAAGGATTCAGGAAAAAGCTAAGTCCGTTCCGGCTATGGAGAGTAAAGCTTGGCAAAAACGGGAAATGCCGGACGAAAAAGACTACGCAATATCATTGCTTGTAGATTTGTCAGGTTCAATGGCAAGAGACAAAAAAATAGAAGAAACTTTCAAAGCCGTGATTGTTTTGTCCGAAGTGTTGAATCGGTTATCAATTAATTTAGAGATTCTGGGATTCAACGATCGAATATATGAATATCAAAACTTCAAAGAACAGATGTCGAAGCTGATACGAGAACATATGGGTGGAATGCTCGAAGAAGTTCATGATTCAAGCGATACGGGCAAAGCGCAATGGAATGATGACGGATGGGCATTGGAGCAAGCCTCCGAACGTTTAGCGAGACAGAAAGCGGATCAAAAGTTCCTAGTGGTGATGTCCGATGGTACACCAGAAGAATCTCCCATGCATCCGCGCGGAAAATATGAGTTAGGAAAGATGATTAAAAAAGTTCTGGAAGAAACAGATGTACGACTTATTGGTCTTGGAATCGGTCGCGGGACCGAGCATGTTGGAACGTACTATCCCAACAGCATTGCTAACGTAAAGGTGAAAGAAATGGCAGAAAAATTGGCCGGTCTTATAAAAGATGTAATTGCTAATTATGACAAATTTTAGTAATATCTAATTAATACTATATGCGAAATCAAACTAAAAACGGCTCTGTTAGTGAGTTCCTGACTGTCATGGCAGGGTCAAAAGAGATTGGTTTGGCAATTGCCAAAGACAACAAGGAACTCGAAAGTTTTGCCCAAGCTATGGATGACTTGGGTTTTAAGCATGTGGAAGAAATTTCTGATCTGGTTAAATTTCCGAAAACATATCTAACGGTACGAGAAGACATGGACAAAAATGTTTACGATTTTGCTGTTCAGTATCCAACCGGTCAGGTGGAGGTTTTTGACAAAGAACTTATGAAGTCGCAGACTTTTTCTCCAGATTACAAAAATTTAGGCATCGTCTTTCTGGTCGCCAAAGATGATTTAAACAAATTGCAAACAAAGGGCTTTGAATTGCTTTCTTGCGTCGGCCCGGCGTATCAATCATAAATATATGCGATCACCTGAAAGACAATTTAACGCTTTGACCCCTGACCAAGAAAAGCAAAACCAGCCTCCGAAAAATCCGGAGACTTCAATCGACAAAGAGCCGATCGCTGAAACGGAAGCGTCGGTCTCTTATTTGGGGGTGGCTCTCGAAAAATCAAAGAGTATTGAGGGTCAATTTGTGCCAAAAAGAGAACAGTATGCTGATTTTATAAACGACAAGGAGGTTGCCTTGCCACTCCAACGAGATGTCGCCGTTGCTTTTCTTAGTGGTGAGCCACTACTCGTAGACGGTGGCACTTCTTTGGGCAAAACCACAACCGTAAGAAAGATGGCCGCCGAGCTTGGTTGGGAAGTTCATTATGCCAACTTAAACGGAGCTACAGACGTCGAGGACTTGATGGGCAGATATATCCCTAATCCCCATAAAAATAAACCTGAAGATCCAGAGTATATTTTTGCCGACGGTAAAGTGACTAGTGGATTGAGGCAAGAAGAAGACAAGGTAAAAGTTGTGATACTAGACGAGTTCAATGCGTCGGCTCCCAACATACTTATTCGTCTCCACGAAGTTTTGGACGCTCTTGAACGAGGTGGCGAGGTGATCCTTTCAGAAGACGCTTCGGAAGCAGTAGTGGTCAACAAAAACAAGACAAAAGTCATCGCCCTCATGAATCCTCCGGGTAAAGGATACTTTGGTCGTGAACCACTTGATCCTGCCCAGCTTCGTCGATGGGTTTATAAAAAACTGCCTTCTGAATTGCCAGAAGGGACTTTTTCCTATGCTACGGATGCTTTATTTGGAGCCACGCTTGAAGCACAGAATATTACCTCTGACATGTTTCTGCAGGCGAGAGAGCAGGCTCTTACCCCAGAGCAGTTACAAGAAATCCCAGGTATTTTAGAGGTCTTGAAAAAATATAAAGAATTCCACAAAGCTTCAAAAGAACTTCTTAAAAGCAGAAAGGTTGCCGAAGATCAGCCACAGCCATTCACTTACGATGACCGTATGGAACCGCGTCGTGTCAGAGACTTCGTTTTACGATTTTACAATGGAGACATTAACG
>CAYZLH010000200.1:0-5747 GCA_964478795.1 uncultured Bdellovibrionales bacterium
AGGGTGATCCGGAATCGGCGTCTCCAGAAAATCAATTACCAGATAAAAATTAGACAACTCTGAAAATCTTTGTCGCTTGTCTGGTTCGGCACAGAATCCACTGCTAGCCGAGCAGGGATACAGCCATACTGAATTCTCCGTGGAGAAAAGACGCCCAGTGAGAAAATCAAATTTTGCACTTTCTTTCTTTGATAAAGAAACATAAGCAAACCCGTGAGGAGATTTCGCGTTTTCCCCCAAATAGTTAGCAATGCTTTTCCAGTCTGGATGCTCCAAAAATTGAAACTTTAGACGCTGAGCTTGAGTCGGGAAAAACCAAAATGAAAATAAAAACATCAACGCTAAGGACGCCCCAAGCCTACCCAAAAACACTTTCTTAGTTGGCAGAAGCTTGAAACAAAAAAAGTACAGACCAGATATCCACAGAAGGTAATATTTTGGAAAAAGCCCCCACTTGATAAAACCCCAAGTCACCAACACGAGAATCGGAAATAAAATAAGAAACACCCCAATTGGGATCAAATTCGACAACCACTGATTTTTTGTTTCTTGTCCGATTCCAATTAGCGAAATGATGGCGATCAAAAGAATTACAAACCCACCCACTTCGGCAAACTGTCCAAGATACTGTAATTGAAAAATCACTCGAGCCAGGAAGCCAGAATACGGCTGGTCCAGATGAAACTTATCAACCGCAATCGATAGTAAAAATATTCTTAGCCATACGATCGAGCAAAGCACGCCCGGTATAATGGTCACGTACAAAAAAGAAGACCAAAGCCCCTTCTTTCGAATTTCAAAGTATCGAGCCAGCGGCAGCAAAATCAGAAAAAAACAACTTTGATATCCAAGAGAAAAGAGGAGCAGTGTGGACCAGGCCAAAAGTTCAAACCAAAGACGCGTGTTTCCCTCAAGCCAGTCGTCAAACCTTTGAAAAACCATGAATGAAAGGAAAATGCCTAAGATTATAGGGCGGGATTCAATTAAATATTGAGCGTGTTCGGCCTGTACTAGAAAAAAGGAGATCCAAATTAGAAAGAATAATGGATGCTTCCCGAGCCGATCTGCATATCGACTCATCGATATGATCAAAAAAAATGAAAAGACAATTACTGGGAAACGGAGAGCCGCTGTGTGATTGCCAAGCGTTAATCGAAAAAATTGCGAAAAGAAATAGCCGAGGGGTGGCTGCTGTTGAGTAGCCGCAAAGTCTGTAACTCCGTAACTATCTAGCGGCGATACCGCCAAAAAAAACTGGGTGGTCTCATCAAACCAAGGAGAGAACCGAAAAAAATTGGGAACTAGGTAGAAAAAAAAGGCAAAAATCCCGATGAGGCCATTCCAAGAAAAATGGGGTTTGAAGGCGCTATCGTAGGTGAGGGGAGTTGAACCCAGGCGTAGGCCCACTATTGCTCCCACAAGCAAAATTAGGATCGTAAGGGCAAAGTATACTGAAGCCCAGTTGGTGGTTTCCAATCCAACCGACCATCCAAAAATAACCGTGATAAAAGAAAAGGCGCTGAATAGCGCCAGCGCCATAGTTGTCTGAAATTCTGGAACTCGAAATCGCTTCCCGATGACCAAACGCTATCCGTCTACGAAGCTCTTCAACAGCCGCGCTCGGCTCGAGTGGCGAAGCTTACGCAGAGCCTTGGCTTCGATCTGACGAATCCGCTCTCTGGTAACGAAGAAGTCTTGGCCAACTTCTTCTAGGGTGTGATCGCTTTTTTCACCAATACCAAAACGCATCCGCAATACTTTCTCTTCACGAGGAGTGAGAGTTGCCAATACTCTGCGGGTTTGTTCCGAAAGGTTGATGTTAATCACGGCCTCTGAAGGGTTGATGATGTTTTTATCTTCGATAAAGTCACCTAAATACGAATCCTCATCCTCACCAATTGGAGTTTCTAGTGAAATAGGCTCTTTGGCAATCTTGAGAACTTTACGAACTTTATCCACCGGCATATCCATTTTCTCGGCGATCTCCTCAGGAGTAGCCTCACGGCCCAACTGCTGCACCAACTGGCGCGACGTACGCACCAATTTATTGATGGTTTCAATCATGTGCACGGGAATACGAATGGTTCTTGCTTGGTCGGCAATGGCCCGCGTGATCGCCTGACGAATCCACCAAGTGGCGTAAGTGGAGAATTTATATCCACGGCGATACTCGAATTTATCCACAGCCTTCATCAATCCGATATTGCCTTCCTGGATCAAATCCAAGAACTGCAAACCACGGTTGGTATATTTTTTCGCAATGGAAACTACGAGACGGAGGTTGGCTTCAACCAATTCGCTTTTCGCTTGATCGGCTTTGCGCTCACCCATCATCGCCATATCGTAAACTTCTTTAAGCGCGTTAACGTCCACGCCGGCATTGTGCTCGATTTCGGTAATGCGCTTAAAGCCCTGCTCATAGGAACTGGCCATTTGTTCAAATTTCTGCGCAGTCACATCCTGATCTTTCAACATTTGTAAGCGAGCCCGCTCATCTACGCCGCGGAAAATATTTACCAAACGCATGAAATCGTCATGACTTTTGCAATCATAAAACTTCAACGCGCGCTCTTGTTCAGATTTAATGTTGATCGTTTCTTGATAAGGTCCTTTGATGGCCTCCAAAAGCATATTGATCGTTTTGCGGTTGAAAGAAATTTGCAAGAAGGCTTTGATCACCTCTTCTTTCTTTTTGGCCATGTCTTTTTCAATTTTTTGTTTATCTTTGGTCGTAATTTTTGAGCTCAAATACTGAACTTTCACTTTCTTAAAGTGGTCCAGCTGGCTCTTCAAGGCGTTCATGGAAGTCATCAAACGAAGCTGGTGGGCCTTTTCATCTTCTTCGGAGATCTCTTCGTCCACGCCGCGAATCATATCTTTCACTCGCAATTGGCCATCTTGTACTTTTTGCGACAGACCCAAAATCGAATCCACGCCCAACTGACAGCTCAAAAGCGCCGATACAATCTGCTCTTCGCCTTGCTCAATTCGCTTGGCGATTTCTACTTCGCCCTCACGGGTTAGGAGCGATACGGAGCCCATTTTGCGCAAATATAATTTTACTGGGTCGATCGAACGAACGCTGGCTTCTTCTTCTTTTTGTTTCTTTTTCAGAAACTCATCAAGACCCTCAGAATCGTCGTCATCGTCGCCGTCAGCGTCGGCCGATTTGGCCTTTACGGTCTCGTCAACCTCGATGTCGTTGTCGCCCAGAAAATCCATCACCGCATCAACTTGAGCGGCCTCCACCACGTTCGTGGGGATCAAATCGTTCACTTCTTCAAACGTCAGCACGCCACGCACTTTTCCGAGCTCCAGCATCTTTTTCAGATCCTTTGCGGGGATAAAGTCAGCGGCCAGTAGTTTTGATCTAGTGATTTCTGCCATTCAGTGTTTCTCCAATACTTATTTCTTTTTTCGAGAAAGTTCTAAATTCATTAATTCCTGAAAGAGTCTCGAGCTTTCTTCGGAATTGCCCTCTTTTTGCGCCTGCCGAATTTTTTCGTTTAACTCAGCGGTGCGGTTCTTTAAGTGGTCATTTCGCAGTCGTGCTAAGGCCGCATCCAAATCTTCATCTGGGGCCTCACGCAGTTCTTCGCTTTTTAGGAAAATCGCTGACAAAAAGTTTCGGCGCTCCGGACTCTCTCTGGTTTGCTCAAAAACTTCCTGGATACGATCTTCGTTTTTTTCTCCTTCAACCAAAGGTTCCAAAAGGGACTTTAAAATTTGCTGAACGTGTTCTTCCTCAATAAGGGAAAGTACCGCTTGGGGATTTTCTTTCTCTCGTAGGAGCGAAATCCACTTGGGGTGTTTCATCAACTCAGCCAAAAATCTCTGCCCAAAACCAATCTCCCTTTTACCACCGAGTCGTTGATTTTGCTTACTTTTTCCCGAAAATTTATTTGTCAAGCTCGGAGTGTTTTCCGGCACTTTCGGCCCAGTTTTTGCCTGCATCGCGGGTGCCGCATGGGATTCAAAGCCCTTGCGATACTTGCGGAGAGCTCCGACAAAAACTCCCGGCTCCATATCTAAGGCTTTTGCCACCCAAGATATTCGCGCCTCGATCCAGATTTCCTCTTTGAGGCGGGCCATTTTTTGCGCGATTTTATCCATGGTCTCGGCCCGACCCTGCAGGGAAGTTGGCGATTCTTTTAGGAGTTTTTGAATCCACTCGTCGATCAAAGCCGGCGCATTCTGCAGAATTTCCGCCATTTTCACTCGGCCCATCTCGCCCTGCGAGCGCAAAAATTCGTCGGGATCTTTCCCTTCCTCGACTCGGGCCCCCAGGAGCGGATATCCCTCAGACTCTAAAAACAAGCTCATCGCCCGCTCGCTAGCCGCACGGCCCGCAGCGTCAGAATCGTATAGACAAATCACCTTTGGGGCTAATTTTCGCAATAACCCGGCCTGGGTACGCGTAAGCGCAGTGCCGCAGTTGGCCACCACATTGGGGAATCCGGCCTGAACCATGGAAAGGCAGTCCATATACCCCTCCACCAACACCACCGATTCCAGATCGCGAATGGGCTTTCGGGCCTGATCGATATTGTACAGCACGCGGTCTTTTTCATAGACCGGCGATTCTGGGCTGTTGAGGTATTTTGGAGCATCTTCCGTGGAAGAACCGAGCCAGCGTCCGCCGAAACCAACCACTTCGCCATTGGTATCCCGAATGGGAAAAACTAGACGGTTGCGAAAGGTATCAAAAAGGTTTGAGCCATCTTCTTTCGGCTTTTCCCCACCCTTGGTGCGAAACAATCCGAGTGCATGGGCCTTCAGCAGTGGCGCCTTAATTTTTAGAAAAAAATCGCGGAGCGATGTCCAACCATCGGGCGCAAAGCCAATGGCAAAGGCTAGCTGGGTATCTTTCGTGATTCCTCTTTTGGCCACGTAATCGCGGGCACTGGCGCCCACCGGACCATCGAGCTGCTCTTGATAAAAACGAGCGGCATAGCGATTTAACTTTAGGAAAAGTTTTTTCTCTTCTTCTAACTGTTTTTCTTTGGCGATTTCCTCTGGACTGCGATTAGAACGCTCCATGGGAATATCAGCCTTTTGCGCCAAAAGTTCCAAGGCCTCACGAAAGGAAAAACCCTTGGTGAGCATGACAAAATCGAAAATATCTCCACCTTGATCGGTACTATAGCAATGAAAGGTTTGCCGCTCGGGATCGACGAAAAACGAAGGCGATTTCTCCTTGGAAAATGGAGAAAGGCCCTGGAAGTATTTTCCCGAGCGCTTGAGTGCCACAGTCTGGCCCACAAAGGCCACCAGATCGTGAGCAGCTTTTACTTTTTTGGTAAACTCTTTATCCGTTGCCATTCGGCTCCGCGAGCATTAGCCCTGAAGGCGTTTTTTTACGAGATCGCTAACCACAGATCCTTCGGCTTTTCCCGCCGCTTTGGCCATGGTGGCTTTAATTACAAGACCCATTTCTTTCATGCCCGTGGCACCAGTTTCCTTGATGGCGGCTTCAATTACGGCCTTCAGCTCGTCAGTGCTCATCTGTTCTGGCAAGTAGTATTGCAGGATTTTAATTCCGCTTCCTCTTTGGCGACTAAATCTTCGCGACCACCCTTACGAAACTGATCGATGGAATCTTTGCGCTGTTTCACAAGGTTCATCAATATTGAAGTCACAGCAGCATCATCGAGATCTTTACGAGTATCGACTTCTTGCTTCTTGATCGCGGCCTGCAGAAAGCGGATGCATTCGAGGCGCTCTTTTTCCCGCCCCTTCATGGCGGT
>CAYZLH010000201.1:0-5725 GCA_964478795.1 uncultured Bdellovibrionales bacterium
TTTCCTTTCCTTTTACTCGCTTGGCGCGATCAATACTTTGCGAGTAGGCGCCTCGATTAAAGAGTTCCAAAGCTTCGCCAAGAATTTTTTGGTCTTCATTAGTGATCGCAAAGGCCGGAGCACTAAGCAGAAATAATATAAAAAATCTGTAAGTTCCCAATTTCATTAGATGCCATCCACAGTAATATTAAATTGAACGTTAGTATTAGTTGGAACTTGGTTGATATTATCTTGCAAGCAAGTGGTGCAGGTCGGATCATCCACAGGACCTTCTGGGGGGGGAGGCAACAGTGCTCCGGGGGGGGGAAGGGGTAAAGTTCCGGGCAATGGGGGCGGAGGAGGCGGGAGCATGGTGCCACTGGCAGTAGGGGCAAAAAGTGGAGTAAAAGTAGCAGACTGACCGGCCAGCGCCGGGTTCGTCGCGAAATTTAAGGCCGCAACCATTGCCGTGGCTTGCTTCGTGTCAGCGCCACCACCGCTGGTCTCGGCCACGAATCCTTTTACTGGATCCAATGCTACACCGGCGGGGGGCACGTACATTCCCGTGGCCGGATTAAATTCTCCCGCCGCTTTCGGAGGTACAAACACTCCTGTGATCGGATCAAAGCTCGAACCCGGGGGCGGCGGCAAATAGAGTCCGGTGGCTAAATCGATAAAACCGCCGGCACGTGGAGCATACTCACCGGTTTGTTTGTTGAAGAAACCTTCCGGTGGCGGGCCGCCTTGAGTACCGACAGCAACCGGTGATTTACCATCAGATCCCACTAGTGCACCCATGGCGCTTTGCAGGCCTTTGTCTGTCCCCGAAGAAAAGTTTTTTGGATCCACGCCTGGAGGTACAGGAGACGCCAGGGCGGCGGGCCTGTCTTGGGCTTTTTCCCCTAAACCCGCGAAGTTTTCATTGGACTTCAAAGACTCTAACTGGGCCGGAGAAATTTTTACGGGAATCGTAGCCTGATCACGATCTGGTTGCGCGCCAGAGAATTGGCCGGCACCTACCATCTGTAAGGCATCGCCAGCTCTGGCGAGAGCGGCAAATGGGGGTTCGTTAGCATCAGCTTTCACCATCGCCACGCTACCTTCAAATGTAATTAGGGCGGTGACTTGGTTGCGACTATTGAAGCTCACGTTAAAATCCGTTCCACGAATTCCCATGGCAGCGGTTTTTGTTTTAATGAGCAATTTGTCTTTATCGTCATTTCCCTTAAGTAAATCTTTGGTTACTTTGGCGCGAATTTGTCCGCCCACTAGATTTACAAGTCCAGGCTCGCCTGGTTTGGTAGGTTCAATTTTTAGGGTAGTATCCGGACCAACGTTCATTTGGCTTTGATCAGCAAACAATAATTTCACAAAACTTTTCGCTTCCGTTTTCACGGTGGTGCCAGGTTTCACCACATCTTTTAGCGACAAAGTCTTACCGTCTTGAGTTTTCGCTGTCCCGCGCAGGAGGATCACCGTGGCACCTTCCGGAGCCGCAAAAGCGACGCCAGAATGCATCGCCAAAAACATGGAAATCACGAATGGTTTCATAGATTTTTCCCCTAGGGTAAATTTCAACATGCTGAGGCATTTCCGACAAGTGAAATGCCGACGAAATCTCCGTGTTTATAGGCGTAGATAAATGGCAAAAAATGGCTACACAAAATACATTCAGGCGAAGATCTATTTCGATTGCATGATTGTCACACCGTCCCAATCGGCCGGAGGCGGATTAGCCAACATTTCCTTAGCAAGATCTCGTAGTCGTTGCGTGTTTTTATCGTCGGGGAGAGTTTCTAAAATTTCTTCGAATATTTTCAGGGCTTCGGAAAAGTTTCGGCCTAGATACTTTTTCTCATAGGCTTCCGTGTAGCGTTCGAGGAGCGCGTCTTCTTTGAACCAGGAATTCCAGTTAGGAATCACTTCATAAATTTTTACGGCCTTGGTCTTCCCTTTTACCTTTACCAGATCCAGTGGACGAATTTTAAACTCGCGAACTTTGTCGCCGAGCTTAGCCAACGTAAATTCGCTGATCATCAAATTCACGCCATAGTATTTGGTCAAACTCTCCAAGCGGGAGGCTAAGTTCATGTTATCGCCAAGGGCGGTATACTGGAAAATTCGATCTGAACCCATATTGCCTACGCTCACATCACCAGTGTTTAATCCGATTCCCACATTGATGCGCGGAAACTTTCTGCGCTCAAACTCACGATTGATTTCGGGTAGAACATCGAGCATTTGTTTGGCGCCCTTCACGGCCTGATAGGCGTGGTTGGGAATATCTAAGGGCGCTCCCCAAAAACCAACCAAGGCGTCACCGATGTATTTATCCAAAGTGCCACCGGTTTCAAAAAGAATGTCGGTCATTTTGCCCATGTAGATATTGAGCAGAGTTGCCAATTCCTGAGGCGTTAAGCGTTCCGACATTGTAGTGAAATCGCGCACATCAGAAAACAGCATGGTGATTTCTTTTTTCTCGCCGCCCACTTTAAGTTTATCTGGATTGGAAAGCATTTCTTTTACGATCTCAGGTGCCACGTAACGAGTAAATGTATCGCGGATTTTCTTTTTCTCTTTGGCATCTTTAAATACGTTGAGCACGGTGAACCAGGCGTGAATTCCCAGCACTCCGAACAAGATAAAGAACAAACGAATGAAATAGCCGTTGGGTGAAAAATAGTGATAGTCCAAAGCATAAAAGCCTCCGGCGAGTAGTAGGGTACCGCCGTTTTCTACTAGAGGGTTTTGTCGCCAAAAGAGAGCTAATACAAAAAATACGCCCAAAATATAGAGGCCGAGCGAGTACAGTAGGTTGGTATTTTCCTCTTGGTAAAAATAATTTTGGTCCATGGCGTGAAATAAATTGGCGTGAACGTACATTCCTGGCGTGAGTGGATCGAGCGGAGTGTGTCGTAAGTCGTGAGCGCCGAAAGCGGAAGAGCCCATTAATACGGCCTTTCCAGCGAAGGTGGATTTTAGTTGTTCGTTATCATTAGGGTTGGGATCCAGGAGAACCTCATCCACTGATACTCGCGTGAAATTTCTAGGGCCGCCGAAAAAGCGAATTTTTAGTTCGCCCCTTGGACTTAGAACTATGATTCGTTCCTTAGCTCCTTCAGATATTTTTAGGAAATAGTCTTCGCCAGATGAGCTTGGCTCCAAAAATACTTTGTTCTCTTTGCCCGAAAAGAAATCGATCCAGCCGCCGAAGCCCAAGCTTGGGAAAAAAGTTTGATCGATTTCGTTTATTAGTTGTTGATGGCGATACACTCCATCGAGATCGGGACTAGCGTTAATAAAACCAAACTTCGATTCAAAAATTTGTAGATTTGGGGCCACGAAATTGTTGCGATCTAAATAGCCAGCACCACGCATTTTTTCTTTACCGGCGCGTCCGCTAACGGCCGAGAGTTGAGCCGCATCGGACACCGCCAGCGCATCGCTGGGATCGGAAGTGATACCGTAGCCGATCCAAAAATTGCTTTGATTGTCAGAAGTAAATTGGGTGATGGCAGCGGCTAAAGCTCCGTCCGCTTCTTCGGATTCCGGCTCGGGAAAGGTGATATCGAACATTACGACTTTTGCCCCGTAAATTTTCATCCGACGGATCAGTTCGGCGTGTTTGGTTCGTGTCCACGGCCAACGACCAATTTTTGTGAGAGAGGCATCGTTGATGTCTAAGATGACAAGGTTCGGCGAAATCTTATCGTGGTTATAGAAACGGGAAGTGCGGAGATCGTAAAACCAGTTTTCTACAAAGGCCGAGGAAAATAGTGCCTTCGCCTTCCAGGACGCGCGTTCTTCTTCGGAAAAATCTTTTCCTTCGCGCACCAAAAAACTCAGGACGATCATGGAGAGTCCAAAGACAGTGAAGAATATGGCACCAGCAGGACGCAACCAGCGTTGCAATAGAGATTCGTTTTTTTCCATAGTAGAAAAAGGATAGAGGTTGAGGTCGGCTTTTGGGAGAAAAATTTCAATTGACCACGTAAGGCCGTGTAGAATTATGTTTGGTAAAAGTAGCAGAAACCCGTTAGGCAATTATGTGGCGGAAAGAGTGTAAAGGTCTTAAATAAAGTCTAAGGGGGGATTTTTTCGCTGGATTCGAGGCTTTTTTGCCGTTTGCAGCGTTTCTGAAACTCTATTTGGAAGTCATTACATATGCCCCATCCCAGTCCGCGGGCGGGGGGGTAGCGATATACTCGTCGCAACGTTCGATCATCATTAAGCAATACTTTTCTGCCGGCGAGTTTGGATCTAAGTCGGCAATTTTCTGATATAGCTCTTTCGCCAAAGAAAATTTGCATTCTGTATAGGCCTGAAATGCAGCACCGTAGTCCCGTGCTAAAGTTTCTGACTCACCCTTGAGGAGAGGAGCATAAATGGCAATTGGCAAGCTTTTCCCCTTCACGCAAACCTTATCTAAGATTTTGCAGGGGATAGAATTTTTGATTCTTTCGTAGGTCGCTTCAGTCACTAGAAGTTGGGCATGATAGGATTTCGTGAGTCCCTCTACTCTGCTACTAAGATTCACATTGTCGCCAATCACTGTATAGTCGAGTTTTTTATCAGAGCCGATATTACCTAGGATCACATCGCCAGTATGCAACCCGATCCCCACTTCGATTTGCGGCCATTTTTTTATTTTAAACTCATTATTAACGACCTTTAACTGTTCTATCATCTTTAGCGCCGCGCGAGTGGCTTGAAGAGCATGGTCATCACTCTTCAGGGGCGCTCCCCAAAATGCCATCACTGCATCGCCTACGAATTTATCTAAAGTGCCTCGATATTCGAAAACTGCATCAACCATATGATTTAGGTAATGATTAAGCATTTGCACAACCTGCTCTGGATTTAGCCGTTCGCTGAGCGTGGTAAATCCGCGCACATCACTAAAGAGAATTGTCATATTCTCCTTCGTTCCCACCTCCGCGCTTAACCCATCCCGTTTATCCATTACCTCGCGTAATACAATGGGCGAAACATACTGAGACAGCATCTTTCGAACTTTGCGTTTTTCTCTACCCTCGGTAAAGGCGTAGTAAAGATAGCCGAAGGTTGCTGACATAAAAAGATTTACCATAATAAATCCAAGGGGTAGCACAAAGTTGAAATGCGTAAATGCCAGAAATCCCGCTCCCAGTGCTCCTGTCAAAATTATCAAGCAGAATCCGATCTGGGCGAAAAATCCAGAGAGATGCAGAACGCCAGCCACCAATAGGAAAGAGATTAGAAAAGACGCTATTGCCGGAAAGTGAATTCTTGCTGGAACCAAAAAGTCTTTTTGCAATAGATTATCTAGAATAGAGGCAAATAAGATCACTCCGGGTGTATTTGCGCCTAGAGCAGTCGCTTTGATATCTCCACCGCCTACTGCACTTACTCCGATCATCACGATCTTTCCCTGAAATTCATCTCCATGAAAGAAGGTATTCTCTTTTCTTTGATTGGCCTCGGCTTGCATTGTGGCCAATAGGCCGCTGATGGAGTAAGTTGGAAATCGTTTGTGTAGGTTTACTAAATAGTTTTTGTTCTCGTCCAGTGGAACGGTCATCTTATCGATCAAAAGATGTTGGGAATTTAACACGAAAGGGGTTTTGTTATCAAAAAGAGCGGCCAGCGGAGAAGTCGGAAACCAGTGATCCTGGTAGCGACGTACCAGCGGCGTACGACGATAGATTCCATCAGCGTCAGAGGAAAACTCCACCACCCCTAAGCGTGAGGTAAGATCTAATAGATC
>CAYZLH010000202.1:0-5690 GCA_964478795.1 uncultured Bdellovibrionales bacterium
CTAAGGGCTAGGAGGAGCAATAGTAGGGGCGAGTAACGTAGGGGTGTCACATATTCTCTATCGTCGCTAATTGAAAATGCCTTTTCGAAAAATAGTTAATAAATACAGGAGCTTGCGCGTTAATTTCTGGTTGAGTTTTCCCGTGAATTTACAGGTTTAGAAAAAATGGAGATTCTCCCGTACCATAGAGGGATGGAAAAATTTTCAAAACGGGACGAGCGAATATTGCGCACCTTGCGTACGCCACAAAAGATCCAAGCCTTTCTGGACGGCCTGCCTTACCATCACGCCGACACAGCCTATTCGCCAAAGCGAGTTTTAGCCGAAGGAACTGCCCATTGTTTGGAAGGTGCGATCTTCGCGGCGGCGGCACTTAGATTCAATGGGCATCCTCCTCTCCTTTGGGATCTCGAAGCAGAGGGTGATTCCGATCACGTTTTAGCTCTCTACAAAGAGGGCGGGGCGTGGGGCTCGATCGGCATTTCTAATTTTTCTGGATTGCGATTCCGACCACCGATTTACCGGACGCTTCGCGAGTTGGCGCTAAGTTATTTCAATGATTATTTCAACAATCGCCGACAGCGAACACTCCGTAGATATTCCGGAGCCGTAAATTTGCGTAGGTTTGACTCGCAGAATTGGCAAACAAGAATGGATAACGTTTGGTTTATTGCCGAATACTTATGCGATATCCCGCATACAGACTTAATAAATAAAAAAGTCGCTAAAAATCTGCCGTTAGTGGATCTTAGGTCATATCGAGCGGGCTGCGTGGGGATGACGAAAAAATGAGTAGGTTAGACGACTTAGTTAGAAGAATGCAAACGCAACGGGCAGTACTTAATTTTGCCATTGCGAAGATTAAGTCTGAAAATATTGACGGATCAATCGTAGAATTGGGGCTGGGAAGCGGTCGCACCTTTGATCACTTGCGCGAAAATTTCCCAGGTCGTACGTTGTTCACATTTGATTGGGAGATGGAGGCAACCAAAGATTGTTATCCCGAAAAGTCTCAGTTCATTAAGGGGGAGATTCAAAAAACTTTCCCGAAGTTCGCCATGGGAAAAAACTCTTCCTGCTGTTTCATGCATATTGACATTGGCACTCGCGATCGGCAACGCGATAAAGATTTGTATGCTAGCTTAACGGATTCTGTCGTGGCTATACTTTGTGATCGGGGACTTTTAGTTAGCGACCGCGAGTTTTTTCATTCTGGGTTGGAGCCATTGGATACCTCGTCTATGCATGTTGAGGGTTGGGCCTATTTTCTCTATCGGCGTCGAGCTTAGTCTTCAATTGGATTGCGATCCCTTTGTAGCTCTTGAATAAAGGAATCGATGTATTTTTGAAATTCTTCGGACAATTCGGAAAATTCCATACCAAAGCCACGCGGTTTTTCTTGTACGGGTTTTCCTCGGACCCAGCGACACACGCCTTTGCCGTTGAGAATCGTGTCACCGTCTTTCGGACTTGGGAGGCGGATACTAAAAAAGACCGGCTGACCAACATAGGGAAGATGAGAATCAACGGAAATGAACATTCCTCCCTTGCCAATGTTGATTACTTTCGCCAAATCTTTTTTCTCGTAGCCATCTAATTGCACCTCCACCGGTACCACTTTGGGGGTGATAGTCACTCGTCCCTGGCGAATACGTTCGGCCACAGGCAAAAACGAAAGTGAGATCGCTTCAATAATTGTTTGAATTTTGCATGGCTTTTGAAAAACTCCCAAGGCTCCGGCGGCCATTGCTTGTTCGGAGCTCAAATCTGCCTTTCCCGAAAAAAAGTAGATATTGGCTTTCTTTTCGCAATCATGAAAGTGGGAGAGTAGGGTCAAACCGTCGCCATCGGGCAAATTGATATCACTGAGAGCAGCATCAAAATCATTTTCAACAATCGACTTTTTCGCGTCGTTTAGCGTTTGGCAAACGACAACAGAAGCGCCGGCGTGTTCAAACTCCTCACGAAGCAAGTCACAGAGATCTTCTTCGTCGTCTAGGATTAGAATTTTTTTTCCATCGAGGGCTTTCATAGTAGTTAAAGTCTCTTCGGAAGAAGGAGTCCCGGCATTAAGCCAACGATTGGAAACTATTGGGAAATAGCGAAAATAAGTCACCTTTACGCGGAAGCATTGTTAAGAAAATGTGGCGCTCAAGGGAACGGGATTAGTTTGAGACATTTGTGTCTTTACTAACCTGGCTAATGGGAAAAAATTGCACAGCCATCTGATACACTTCTTCCGCTTCATCCTGGGCGCACTCTTCGGCGAACTCCAAGAGAAAATCTTGGATCTTCTGCTTGAAACGAGAGATCGATTTTTTAGAAACGGTGAGAGTCATACCGGTAATAAAGCGGTGATACAGATCGAACTCGGAAGTATTTTGTTCAAGGGTCTGAACGGCATTTTCCAAATGCGCTTTGTGATAGGCGCGAATGGGCGCGAAATCTTTCCCAGAACGAATTTGTAGAGAACGTTTGGCTGGGCGAAGCTCGTCGCCCTGACGCACTAAAAATCCAGCCTCTTCCAGCTGGCGCATGCGGCGATTCACGAGACCCAATTCTAAGAAAAGTTTTCGACTAACCCACTCCGGGCTTCCGTCGGATTCTTTTAGTCCTGAGGATAGAAAGATCGCAATATCCATCCAGTCGGCCATAAATTCGGAGTCTTTTTTTGCCAAAGTTTCCCATTGTAAAGCCGTGGTTTTGCGCTTTTCAGGAGCCTTTGAGTCCATGGCTTTGCTAACGAGTTCCAAGGCGTGTTGAGGGGTGCCGCCTTCACGAAAAATCAATTCCTTTAGTAGTTTGTCGCGGTCCACTTGGTCGATGTCTAGGTATTGGCAAAGGGGATCCAAAAGGCGGATCGGTAGGCGGCGCTTTCCTTGAATTACTAGGGAAAGTAGGGTTACGCTCACGCCCATTTTTTTGGCCACGGCCCGTAGGGATAGGCGGGATCCATCACGCTTCTTTTTGGTGTAATAGGATTTAAGAATCGTTGTCTGTTCGTTCATGGCTCAGGATGTACTCCCTAGGGGGCAGGGGCCTCTATGGAAAAGCAGCCCAATTGACTCGTAGCTTCACAAAATGTTTACATTTTGTAAACACAAAAGTGTGTGGGGAGGCCATAAAGTACGGTTTTCTCCATATTATGGGCGGCTTTTTGCTATTCCCACCTACGAACAAAGAGGTTTCCGGCAACCGGAAGCCATGTTATTAATGCGATGCATAAATCAGGAGTCGTTGTGATTCAAAAAGCCCTATTGGTCTCTCTTGGTCTCTTTGTGTTTTCCACCGCCACTTTGGCTCACCCCCGGGTATTCCAGGAACAACGGGAACTTCTGTTGCGGGATCTGTCGGATGAGAATTTTTTGCCTCCCGGCCTTTTAGCGAAAATGCGGGCAGTGGAAGTAGTGGACGCGGATCGCTTTCAAAAACCCCTTGGGGCCACTCGCCTGTCGGCCTTTGCTGACCCCAAAAATAAAAAGATCTATTTAAACGAAAATGCCAGTTTTGCTGGCGATTTGCAGACTTTGATTTTGCACGAGTCTTTGATTGCTAGTGGACTTCAAGACACCAACTACGAATATTCGCTGATGATCTCGCTGTTATTGAAAGACAGCAAAGCAAGGTTTCTCTCGCCCAATGTGCGGGCGAAATACATTCAGTCGTTGCGGAAAATTCCCGCACTGCAGATGGTTCGGTATCGCTTAAAAGACGGAAGCATCATTGATCGCGCGAATGGCACCCTCGTCGCCTACGGTGAAGGGGGCGGAGTGGTCTTGGTTGGGGGCGGAGGCGATCTGCGATCGGCGCAAATTAAAGAACGCGTGATTGCCAAACTTTCGCAGAAGCTTGGCGAAAGTAATCCAGACTTTTTTCGCCGAAACTTCAATTCGTTTGTTTTGGGAACCAAAGTTGAAGCGTGGAAAGATCCGAAGAATACCAAACGCGTGCGAATGACTATGATCTACAACGCTAACCGCCGAATTTACGAGCGAATTTTCTACGTGCCCAGCACTGTTACTTCCGATCAGGCTGTGGATTTGATCTACTTTGCGATCGCTCAACTCGGAGCCCTTTTCGACAATGGATCTGAGCTAGATTACTTTATACCGCGATCAAACGAGCGAAGGTTGTGGCAAGAAGAACGTGAGTCGTTCCGGGTGAAAAAACACCAACGATAAAATTCGTTGGCTTAATGACGATTCGTATCTAGTTCGATAGAAATCTTGCCGAGTACCGACTGAATCGATGATAGGCCAATTTGAATTTGTTGCACGGATGCAGCGTCTAGTTGTTCAAATCGATTGGTCAGGCCTTCCTTCAGGGCTTCAGAAACTAATTCATACTTACGCTGGCCGGCCTTCGTCAGGCGCAATCGCACTTCGCGTTTGTCTAATAGATTCTGAGTGCTCTCCACTAACTTACGACCTACCAAGCTTTTTACTGCGCGAGAGGCCGCTGGTAAGCTCACCCCTAAGTTTTCCGCCAAGGCCTTATTGTTGGCGGGCTCGAAATAGAGGTGCGCCAGAATGCGATACTGGGGCATCGTTAGATTAGCTGATGAAGTAGATCGCAATTCTCTCCGTAACGTTTTCATGGCCGTTGGAAT
Source organism: uncultured Bdellovibrionales bacterium (assembly GCA_964478795.1). Classification (GTDB taxonomy): domain Bacteria; phylum Bdellovibrionota; class UBA1018; order CAIPTA01; family CAIPTA01; genus JAKFYM01. The sequence goes on from CAYZLH010000202.1 coordinate 4,610, forward strand.
TACTTCTAAGAAAAGCTCGGCCACGTGAGCGGCTTGCGTCTCGCGCGTGACCTTTTTTTCGTTGCTCAATTCTAACAACATTCCACTACCTCGTGAAAGGCGGTGTGAAGTCGATTTGAATCACAGGCGATCGGGTGGTCCAATACTGGCAAGAAAACGGATCTTTTGACTTTAGGAAATGGAAGTTTTGGCATTGTAAGTAAGCAGTATAACCACCACCACCATCTCTTGAAAAGCTCGCATCGATGATTCCATTGACTCTATCCCACCGCGCAAAGGTAAAGGTGGCATCTACGCTCTCGGCGAAATTCACTGAAGCGTTTACGATGCGGTCCGCGTTAGGAGCGAAAAGTTCTTCTAACTCCTGCAAACGTGGACGCACAGGCTCCGTAACCGAGAGTTTTATGGTTTTCATTCGCCCACCGAAAACACCTTTGCCAACAAAAGTCTTTGAAACGGCCTTACGTTGCTCTGTGTCCGGTGGATCTTTCGAATCCCAAGCGGCCACCTTGGCTTCTGTGGTGGCGCTAAGTCCCGAACCAGAAGTGAAATGATTGCAGGCCACGATTCCATTGCGATTTACACAATCTAGACTCATTTCTTGGGTCTGACCGTTTAAAACAATGGAGCGACGTCCCGATATTGTTCCCTGGCGAATGTCGTAGGTAGCGTTGGCAAAAAGGAGGTTTAACGTCTGGCTGTAGTTAAAGCTCACTTGCACTTTTTTGATCGGATCGATGATGTCGAGCAAATCCTCTTCATTCCCTTTTATGGGCTGTAACAAAACAATTCTAACGGATTTCTTTACTTCATTTTGGTTGAAGTCCGTAGTTCCCAAAAAGGCCTTTACCTGTCGGTTACCGTTGGCATCGTTAGGATTTTGCGGACGAGCTTCTTTCAGCAAATCATAAATGTTGCGACCGCCGCGGATTAATTGAAATTTTCCTCCAGAGCCGGGAAAGTCGCGGGTGGCAATTTCACCCTGAAGAGAACCGTTGGCGAGATTTCCAGTGAGATTGACAATTTTTTCGCCATCTCCGGTTTTCACAATTCGAATCTCTGCCGAATATGCGCCGGTGTT